>NZ_VAUV01000013.1 GCF_005780165.1 Phragmitibacter flavus
GTAGGCGCGGCAGCATTTCTTCTCGGACTTTTTGACTCATCGGCATGGGTATGGGTTGCCGGTGTCATCCTTTTTGAGTCAACGACCTTTTTTCCTCCGCCCATCCACCCCGCCCCCGGTGTCAAAACTTTTGAGGCAACAGGCCGCCTGACACCCCCGAAAAAAACCCTTTCCAGCCCCGGCCCGGCCCGCTAAGTTCAGCAGAAAGCCAAGAGGATCAGCGAAACTTCGGACACCCCGAAATCCTCCCCCAGCTCCAGCTTTAGTTCATGCGCCTGTTCGTTCTCGTTCTCATCGCGACTGCGACCGCAATCGCCATCAGCCTGCCCCATCCCGGCAAGGCCAGGGAAAACGACCCGCCTTCCAAGCGCACCCTCAGCATCGAGAACATCACCCAGACCGCCCGCGCGTCCATCGTCACCGTCACCCAGTTCGGACGCGGCGGACAACAGGAAGCTCTCGGCACCGGATTTGTCATCAGCCCCGACGGCCTCATCGCCACCAACAGCCACGTCATCGGCAACGCCCGCCGCCTACAGGTCCAAACCTCTGACGGCCTCCGCCACGACGTCACCGAAATTCACGCCACCGACGCCAGTCTCGACCTCGCCATCATCAAAATCGCCAAAACCGGCCTGACCCCGCTCCCCCTCGGCGACTCCGACCGCCTCAAGCAAGGCCAACGCATCCTCGCCCTCGGCAATCCCCAAGGCCTCACCTACAGCGTGGTTGAAGGCGTGCTCTCCGCCGTTCGCGAAGTCGAAAGCAGCCCCATGCTCCAGCTCGCCATCCCTATTGAAGAAGGCAACAGCGGCGGCCCTGTCCTCGACCGCCAGGGCAAGGTTCAGGGCATCATCACCCTCAAATCCGCCATCACCGACAACCTCGGTTTCGCCCATCCCGTCAACCAGCTCAAGCTCCTCATCGACCGCCCCAATCCCGTCCCCATGACCCGCTGGCTGACCATCGGCAAACTCAACCCCAGCCTCTGGCAGCCCACCCTCGGTGCCTTGTGGACCCAGCACGCCGGCCAAATCCATGTTGAAGGCCCCGGCGACGGCTTCGGTGGTCGCAGCAACCTCCTGCATCAGACCACGCCCCCCGCCATCCCCTACGAACTTTCCGTCGACGTCAAACTCGACAGCGAATCTGGAGCCGCCGCCCTCATCTTCTGCCCCGAAGGCACCGACCAGCATTCCGGATTCTCCCCTACCGCCGGCAAACTCCGCCTCACCCGCTTCAACGGACCCGACCTCTTCAGTTGGACCATCCTCGCCGACGAAACCAGCCCCGCCTACATCCCCGGCACCTGGAACACCCTGCGCGTTCGCGTCGAAGCCGACAACCTCCTTTGCTACGTCAACGACCAGCTTGTCATCCAATTCACCGACAACCACCTGCGCGGCGGCAAGGTCGGCCTCTGCAAATTCCGCAACACCAAAGCCGCCTACAAAAACTTCCAGCTCGGAACCACCCTCGCACCCACCAATCCCGTCTCGCCAGAAATCCTCACCGACCTGCAGAGCGAGATTCAAAAACTCCTTACCCAGAAGGAAATCGACAAAGCCCCTTCCGAAAAACTTCTCACCACTCCCGCTGCGGCCCGCCGCCTCCTCCAGCAACAAACCAAAACCCTCGAACAACAAGCCGCCGCCCTGCGCGTTCTCGAGAAAAACCTTCACCGACAAGACATCACCCGACAGCTCGTCGACCATCTGAAAAAACCCGACGACCAGGTAGAACTCCTTAGCGCCGCCCTCCTCATTGCCTCCCACGACAATCCCGACATCGACATCCGCGCTCCCCAGCAAACCGTTCAGCAAATGGTCGATGAGCTGCGCAACGACCCCGCCCTCCAGAAAGATCCCCAGACCGCCGCCCGTCGTCTCAGCGACTATCTTTTCCGCGAAAACGGCTTCCACGGCACCCGTGGCGACGCCATCAACGAACTCTCCAACAGCTATCTCAACGAAGTCATCGACGACCGCGAAGGCATCCCCCTCACCCTCTCCATCGTCTATCTCGAGCTCGTCCGTCAGCTCAAGCTCCAGGACATTCACGGTGCCAATCTTCCCGGTCGCTTCATGATCTTTTATCAAGATGTGGACGGCCCCCAATACGTTGACGTTTTCAACAATGGCACCCATCTCGACCGCGAAGAACTTGAAACCTTCATTCGCTCAAGCACCGGGCAGCAGCCCACGCCCGAGCACCTCGCCGCCGCCACTCCGC
The DNA here is from genome assembly GCF_005780165.1 of Phragmitibacter flavus. Classification (NCBI taxonomy): domain Bacteria; kingdom Pseudomonadati; phylum Verrucomicrobiota; class Verrucomicrobiia; order Verrucomicrobiales; family Verrucomicrobiaceae; genus Phragmitibacter; species Phragmitibacter flavus. The sequence continues at coordinate 2,233 of NZ_VAUV01000013.1, forward strand.
GCGACATGATCCTCCGCCTTCTCTACAACCTCGTCAGCTTCTGCGAAGTTCCCGAACAAAGCATTCCCTATCTGGACCTCATCCTCGCCATCGACCCCAACTCCACCGCCGAACGTCTCAACCGCGCCCTCCTCCGCTCCCGCATTGGTGACTCCAATGGTGCCCGCGAGGACCTCGACTTCCTCAAAAAACTCGCCCCCGCCGGCGTCGACCTCCAAAAACTCGACGCCATCTACAACTCCTTTTAAACAAAGGAATCTAAGGAAGGCCGCGAAGTTTCACTTCGCATGACGCGCATGAAGCGTTCCGACAGAACGCGATCCCACTCCTCCCCACCTACCCGGCACCGTGTGCCGGGCTGTTATGATGCGTCCCAACAGGACGCCCCAGTTACCCTTCATCCTTCATCCTTTATCCTTTCGAAGATACTCCACGATGTCCGCTACGCTCTGCGCGTCCAATCCCAGCATCCCCGGCTCATACATCAACGAGCGCTCCATCTTCTTCACCGACTCCACCTTCGACCGCGGCACCGTCTGGATCAATCCTCCCATGCATTTAATGATCAACGGATCGCCATCCGACAACATCATCCCCGTGATCACCAACCCGTCCTTCGTCCGCACCTCGCTCCCTTCAAATCCATGCGAAATGTCCGCCGACGGGTGCGCGATTCCCGTCGCAATCACTTCCGCCGGTTGCTGCTTACCATAACTCGTCAAATCCGGCCCGAACTCCACGCCCGCCGCGCCGATCTTATGGCACGTGTAACACACCGCCACCTTCGCCTGCCCCCGCGCCGCGTCGCCCTTCAACTTCGCGATCTCCGCACCCGCCGGTAACTTTACTGCGCCAGGCACCTCTGCCGGCATCTCCACCGCCACCAGCTTGACCTTGTCCGGATCATACAAGCCCAGCGCCTTCATCCCCTCATCCACCCCAAACGCCTTCCAGTCGTTTGACTTGCGGTTCATCAACCACCACTTCGCCAGATCCTTCATCACAAAATCCTTCTCATGCGCCAGTTGCATCATCGCACTCGCCGCCTCCCGACTCTTCACAAACGCCAGCGCCGTCACCATCAACTTGCGCTGATCCTCACTCAACTTCGCCGACAAAGCCCGCGTCTTAAAATCACTCACCGCCGTCGCCAACGCCGGATGCAACCGCCACGCGATCCACGCAAACGCCTCGCTCCACTCTTCCGCTGGACCGCCCATCACTTTCGCGACCGCCTCATAAACCTCGACCTCAATCCCGGTGCTCCCCAATCCCAATGCCTCCAGATAAGCTCGGTCCTTGCCATCAAAACCTTTCGCCACCTCCACCAACAACGGCACGCATACCTCCGCCTTCACCCCACGCAAACTCAACGCCACCTCACGCCGCACTGCCGCCGAACCATCCCCCACCATCTTCCTGGCCATTTCCAAAACATCCACATCCGCCGTCCGCAACGCCCGAAACGCCACCAGCCTCACCGCTTCATCCTTCGACTCCAACAACCCTTTCACTTTCGCCACCCCGTCCGAACCCATCTGCGCCAGCAACCAAATCGCCCGCGCCGCCACATACTTGTCCTCATCCTCAAGCAACGCCGATACCGCAGGCACCGCCTTCGCCCCCTGCTCTCTCAACCGCCGAAGTCCCCCGTCCCGCACATTCACCGCCGGACTGCGCAACGCCAGCAACTGACCCTCCGTCGTTGCCAAATCCAACTTCGGCACCACCGACTTGAACCCTTTCGGCGCAATCCGGTAGATCGCCCCCGTGTGACCCTCATCCAGCGTCCCGTGCCCTCCCACCCGCGCATCAAACCAGTCCGCCACATAGATCGCCCCGTCGGGACCCACACACACATCGCTCGGCCGAAACCTCGTTTTCAACTCCTTGTTCGGCTTCCCTCCTTGAAAATCCGATCCCGCAAATTCCTTCTCCGCATTCGACGTCATAAAATCAAACCGCTCCAGCTTGAACCCGGCTCCATCAGGCTTCGGAAAATACCCAAACACCACATTCTTGCCGGCCTCGCACGCCAACAATAAACCCTTCCAGTTGTCCCCCAAAGCTCCATTCTCATAATACGCCACCCCCGTCGGCGATCCGCCCCCATAAATGTCCCCCGCCGGCATCGTCCCCGGATCTTCCTGACGCCACTCCGCCGTCGGCGTGTCCTGTCCCGGCCGCTTGTCCGCCCCCCAACTGCGCAATCCGTCCGCCGAAGCAAACCCCGCGTTGCCCCCCTCCATCACCACCGACACCCGGCACGCCGGCGGATCATCATTGTCACTTTGAAACACGTCACCAAACGACGTCACCGTCTGCTCATAACTGTTCCGAAAATTGTGCCCGATGATCTTCACGTTCGACCCGTCAGGCCGCATCTTCGCCATAAATCCGCCGATCCAAACATTGCCATCATCACTCTTCTGACCCGCCAGTTCCTGCAACATATACGGACTCCCCATGCGAAACGTCTTGCCCGACTTGTCGGTAAACTTCGCCCCCATGTTGCCCTGATTCCAATACCACAACCCATCCGGACCCGCCGTCACACTATGCAAACTGTGATCATGCTGACGCCCATTGAACCCCGTCAACAATACCTCCCTCTCTCCGCCATTGGCATCGAACTTCCCGTCCCCGTTCACATCCGTATAAACCAAAAGATCCGGTGGCTGCGACACCACCAACTTGTTCTCAAAAACCGCCACGCCCAACGGGGCCGCCAACCCCGGCTCCTGCATCAGCACCGTGCTTTTGTCTGCCGACCCCGAACCATCCGTGTCCTCAAGCATCACCACCCGGTCCCCCTCCTTCTGCCTTCCTCCCTTGCCCCGATAGTTCACCCCCTCCGTCACCACCAACCGACCGAGCGCATCAAAATCCATGTTGGTCGGATTGTTCAACAACGGCGAAGCCGCCCACAACGTCACCTCCAGCCCCTCCGGCACCTTAAACATATCCACCGGCACCAGCACCGCCTCAGGCAACGGCTTCTGAGTATAAATCGCAAACTTCACCTCCGCATTGCTCGGCTTCCCATCCCTCACCATGGCCCCGTCATCCAACGCAATCTTCGCCCGAAACTTCACCACCCCCTCCGGCAAGGCATACACAATCCGCGAAGCCGCATGCGTCCCAATCCCCTTCTCAAACTTCTTCCCCTCCACCAACAACGGCGATCCCCCCGTCGCCAGATTCTTGCGTGCCTCGCCATAGGTCGACTCCGAGGATACCCACTCGCTCTCCATCAAATCCTTCACCGATCCATCTGCCATCACCAGCTGCGGCTCAAGCCAGTTGGCCCAGTCACAACTAATCCCCCCTTCGTCCGACACCATCAGATAAAGCTCCCTCGCCCCCTTCAACTCCACCTCAATCTCCGACATCCTCGGCTTCGAAAGACTCGTCATCGCCGCACTCTCAAACACCGGCTTGACATCACCAGCCAGCCCCCTGCCAACACCCATCGTCACCACCACCAAACCCAGCATGCAAAAAGAAGAAACACGAAACATCGTCCCCATTCTACATCTCCAAACCCCAAAACCTTTCACCGCTCTCCAAATCGTCCCCTCGAAATCCACGCGAACAAATCCGCTGGCCAAACTCCCCTCAAGATCCTAATATAACCCCCTCTCCAGACTCCCAAGTTCTTCGTCCCGACCGCCTCATGACCGCCATCACACCAGCTCCTCAAAAATGGGTCATCAACTCTCTCCTGGCCGTCTCGTTCCTCATCCTCACCACGTCTCTCAGCCAAGCCGTCACCATCTTCGTCAGACCCACCGCCGTCACCGCCGCCGTCGTCACCGGATACTCCGTCGATTCCACCTTTGACCGCGCCATCGACGGCTCCGGACTTTCCAACGCCGCCCTGGTTGCCACCGGTCAGCTCGTCCCCGCCCTCGTCACCAGCGGCCCCACCCACACCGAAACCTTCGGAACCAACACCGCCCGTTTTTTCAACAACGCCAATCTCGAGAACCAAAACGGCCAGGGCACCTCATTCACTCCCGCCGGCGTCAGTCTCACCTTCAACCTGGGTGACACCTACGACATCGGCGGCCTCTGGCTGTGGAACTACCGCGAAGGAACCGGCAACCGGCTGAATCGTGGCATCGACTCCGTCTTCGTCGAATTTTCCACCAATGGCACCGACTGGACCAATGGCCAGACCATCAACCCAGCCCTCATCAACAGCAGCGGCCAGGCCCAGTCACTGACCTTTACCGGCACCAACACCGGAATTCAATTCATCCGCTTCAGCAGCTTCTCCAACTTCGGCCCCGCCGAAAACAGCAACTTCATCGGCTTCAGCGAGATTCGTTTTACCGCCGAAGCCATCCCCGAGCCGGGCATTTCCCTCCTCGGCACCATGGGCCTCATGGCGCTGACTCTCCGTCGTCGCCGAAGCCGCCAAGCATAAGTTTTTCTCATCTTAGGGCGGATTGCGCTTGCGGTGAAACCACTCACTGCCACGATGCGCTAGCAATTCATGTCCCCAACCATCGCAACGCGGAACCACGTGAACGTTTCCGGTCACGGTCCCGAAACGATCCTGTTCGCCCACGGATTTGGCTGCGATCAAAACATGTGGCGCTTCGTCGCCCCCGCTTTTGAAAATGAATACCGCACCGTCCTCTTCGACTACGTCGGCTCAGGAAAATCCGACACCTCCGCCTACAACGACCAGCGTTACCGCCGACTCGAAGGTTACGCCCAGGACCTCATCGACATCTGCCAGGAACTGCAGCTCCAGGACCTCATCTTCGTCGGTCATTCCGTCAGCTGCATCATCGGCATGCTCGCGGCCAAACAACATCCCCATCTTTTCAAGACCCTCATCCTCATCGGACCCTCCCCCTGCTACATCAACCACCCGCCGCATTATCACGGCGGATTCAACCGCGAAGACCTGCAAGGCCTTCTGCACATGATGGACAAAAACCGCATGGGCTGGGCCAGCTTCCTCGCCCCCGTGGTCATGAAAAATCCTGACCAGCCCGAGCTCACCCAGGAGCTGGAACAAAGCTTCTGCGCCATCCATCCGAAAATCGCCCGACAGTTCGCCGAGACCACCTTCTTCTCCGACAACCGCGCCGACCTCGCCCATGTCGCGCTCAACCTTCCCATCCTCATCCTGCAATGCAGCGACGACAGCATCGCCCCGCTTGAAGTCGGCCAATACCTGCATCGCGAGCTGCCGGGAAGCACCCTGAAAATTCTCCAGGCCACCGGACATTGCCCCCATCTAAGTCATCCTCAGGAAACGATTCAACACATTGAAGACTACTTGAATACCACCTCTCGTTGAAACCAGCCCACCCCCCTTTGCTGCTGCCCCACCACCGCAAATGGATCCTTTCTATCACACCCTTCCCTGCGGATTTCTTAGAATCCAGGAAGACGGCAAAATTTCCTTCATCAATCATACCCTGCTGCAAACGCTCGGTTATGACACGGACCATTCCTCCCTCTCAGAACTCAGGGACCTCCTCGCTCCCGCCTCGCAAATCTTCTACCAGACCCACATCTTCCCCACCCTCAAACTACGTGGCCGACTCGACGAACTCTACCTCTCCCTGAGAAACAGCATCGGCAGAGACGTCCCCTTCCTCGCCAACGTCACCCTCCAAAATTCCGGCGACACCACCTTTCACGAAGCCGTCTTCATCCGCATCCTCGAACGCGATCGTTTCGAAGAAGAGCTGCTCGAAGCCAAGAAGGAAGCCGAACGGGCCAACCGCGCCAAAGACCAGTTCATCGCCGCCCTGAGCCACGAGTTGCGCACCCCGCTCACCCCCATCCTGCTGATGTCGACCGCGCTGGAATCCGACCCCGGCCTGTCCGAATCCACGCGGGCGCAGATGAGCATCATGCGCCGCAATGCCGAACTCGAAGCGCGCATGATCGACGACCTTCTCGACGTCACCCGCATCGCCAATGGCAAACTCCGACTCCTGCTCTCCGACATCAATCTGCACGAACTGCTAGGATACACCGTCGAACTCGTCAGCGAAGACGCCCAGGCAAAACACATTGAACTCACCCTGTCCCTGCAAGCCGCACAACCTTACGTCCACGGCGACCCGGCCCGGCTGCAGCAAGTGTTCTGGAACCTCTTCAAGAACGCCGTCAAATTCACGCCTGAGGGCGGACAGGTGACCGTCTCGACCACCAACACCAACTCCGCCAATTCAAAAAAGATCGTCATCCGCGTGGCCGACAACGGCATCGGCATCCCCGCCAACGAGATCACCCGCATCTTCGACGCCTTCGAACAAGGCAATCGCGAAGAACCCCACCGCTTTGGCGGCCTTGGGCTCGGCCTCGCCGTCTCCGCAGGCATCACCCTCATGCATGAAGGCACCCTCCGCGCCGAAAGCGAAGGTCCCATGACCGGATCCACCTTCATCCTTGAACTCCCGTCCATTCCAAGTCCTGCAACCCCCGCATCCCCGCCCACCGTCAACAGTGGCAGCAGCCCCTCCTCCAATCTCCGCATCCTGCTCGTCGAAGACCACGACTCCACCCGCGATGTCTTGAGCCGCCTCCTCACCCGATCCGGCCATCAGGTCAGCGTTGCCGCCACCGCCAAAGAAGCCGTTCAGCTCGCCCGCAATCAATCGTTCGACCTCGTCATCAGCGACCTCGGCCTGCCTGACCGCAGTGGACTGGAACTCATGCGCGAACTCAAAGCCTGCTACGGCCTCGGCGGCATCGCATTGAGCGGTTACGGCATGGAGGAAGACCTCGCCAACAGCCTTGATGCCGGCTTCCACACCCACCTCGTCAAACCCGTCCGCTTCGACCAACTAAAAACCACCCTCGAGAGATACAAGGCAATCTAAAACTCCCCACCTTCCAAGTGGCACGCCGACACCAGTCTCGATTTGCATCGACCCAACCCCTCCGTAACGTCCTGGGCACCGCACCGCTTCTATTCCCATGGAAAAGCCGCCTGACGAAGAATTCCACCTTCTCTCACCGAAAGGCCTGCTGCCATCGTTCGCCATCGTGGGAACTGTTACCCTCGTCTGCCTCGCCATGATGTATCTGACCGGCCTGCGTGTCATCAGCGTCCACCAGCAAATCAACCGCAAAGAGGAATCCCTCAGCACCCTGCACACCGTCATCCAGACCATCCAGGCCGCAGAAAGCGCCCAACGCGGCTACCTCCTCACCGGCAAACGGCACTACCTGGAACCCTACGAACTCGCCAGGAAAGAACTCGATGCCGATCTCGCCAGCCTGAAAGACTTCCGCCCCGTTCATGTCGATCAACTCACCACCCTCGCCCGTGAAAAAATGGCCGGGTTTGCCAAAATCATCCAATTGCGAGAAGCCGGCAACCTTGATGCTGCCATGGCCATCATCAATACCGACAAAAGTGAAAACTCCACCAGCGACATGCTCTTCTGGGCCCAGCTGATGAACAGCAACGCCGACGCGGAACTCGACCGGCTTCTCCACCTCACCGAACGCCTCGCCCACATCCGCACCACTTTGTTCGGCTTCTCCTCCCTCATCACGCTTGGCTTCCTCGCCTGGGCCTATCGACGCATCCGCCGCGAAATCGAAACCAGCCACCACGCCGCCTCCCGCTATCTCCAGCAAAAAGAAATCCTCGCCGTCGCGCTCACCAGCATCGGCGACGGCGTCATCATGACCGACCAGCACGCCAAAATCACCCTCATGAACAAGGTCGCCGAAACCCTCACCGGCTGGACCTCCGCCGAGGCCATGGGACGCGACTGCCGCGAGGTCTACCACATCATCAGCGAAGAAAGCAGAACCGCCGTCGAGAACCCCGTCCACCAGGTCCTCCACTCCCGCCAGATCATCGGGCCCACCGACCCCACCCTGTTGATCCGCCGCGACGGCACCGAGCTGCCCGTTGACGACAGCGGCGCCCCCATTCGAGATCAGCACGGCAATCTCCACGGCGTCGTGCTCGTCTTCCGCGACTTTACCCAGCATCGCCAGTTGGAAACCTCTCTCCGCTCCGCCAAAGAAGCCGCCGAAACCGCCAACGACACCAAGGACAACTTCCTTGCCGCCCTCTCCCATGAACTGCGCACCCCCCTTACCCCCGTCGTCGCCACCCTCGCAGGTTGGGAAACCGACCCGGCCCTCCCCGGAACCCTGCTCCCCACCGTGCAAATGATGCGGCGCAACATCGAACTCGAAGCCCGCCTCATCGACGACCTCCTCGACCTCACCCGCATCGTCAAAGGCAAACTCCCGCTCAACCTCGAACCCGTCGACCTCCACCAGCTCATTCATTCCATCAGCCAGATACTCGACAGCGAGATCCACAGCAAAAACCTCCGCCTCACCCTTCATCTCAACGCCACCTCTCATCACGCCATGGTCGATACCGGCCGCATGCAGCAGGTGTTTCTCAACATCCTCAAAAACGCCACCAAATTCACCCCCGAAAACGGCACCATCGAAATCACCACCCGGCAAACCGACACCCACATCCACACCATCCTCCGCGACAACGGCATCGGCATGACCCCCGAAATGCTCACCCGCCTGTTCCGTCCCTTTGAGCAGGGCACCGAACAATCCATCCGCCGTTACGGCGGCCTCGGCCTCGGCATGTCCATCTCCAAAGCCCTCGTCGAAGCCCAGAACGGCGACATCCAGGCCACCAGCGAAGGCCCCGACCAGGGCTCCACCTTCACCGTCATCCTGCCCCTCATCACCGAACCCCAACCATCCATCGCGACCAGCCAACCCCCACCTTCGAAACCCCAGACCCAAGACCAGGTCGCCCTTGAAATCCTGCTGGTGGAAGACCATGTCGATACCGCCCGTGTTCTCACCCATCTGCTCACCCGCTCCGGTCACCGCGTTGTCAACGCCGACACCGTCGCCACCGCCCTCGCCACCTTCAGCCAGCACCCCTTCGATCTACTCCTTTGCGACCTCGGCCTGCCCGACGGCAGCGGCCTCAACATCATCCGCACCATTCGCCAAACCAGCTCCCTCCCCGCCATCGCCCTCACCGGCTACGGCATGGAAGAAGACATCGAAGCCTGCAAAACCGCCGGCTTCAACGCCCACCTCACCAAACCCCTCAACCTGCAAAAGCTCAAAGAAGTCATCAGCAGCGTCACCGCCCCGGCACCTTTGTCATAACTTCCAGATACTCCCACGCTGCTGCTGGTTGGTCCGCAACTCACGCCTCCGTGCCGTTCCTTTTTCCTTTGCAGACTCTCACAGGCCCTGATCACCCTCCATGCAATCAATGACATCCAGATTTGCACCCCCCTCCGAATCCCACCGTGCAAGATCAACGAGCGAATGACGAATCTTTACCCTGTTCCCGTTTCGCAGACTATTTGCAGCCCAAAATCAACGCCGTTTTGGAACGGTGGATGGAGGACGTCAGGCACGATCCCAGCCTGCCCAAGGCGGATGAACTTCCCAAAACGCTGCTGAAGGACCATGTCCCCGATCTGCTTCATTCGTTCATCGAGTTCCTGCGCTCAGGCCGCAACGACGCCAATCAGAATGCCAAAAAACATGGCACAGAACGTTGGGGCCAGGGTTACAGCATCAAGGAACTGATCTGGGAAATCCACCAACTGCGCGCCGTGCTGCTGCGCGAAATGGTCACCTTCGCCAAGGTCGAATCCGATTCGCTCACCAGTTATGCCGCGGCCTGCAAGGCGACTGACGTGTTCTTCGATGAGATGCAGGTCGTGTCGGTGGCGAAATTCATGGAGGAAAGAGAATTGGCACAGCGGCGGTCCGATGTGGCACGTCTGCGCCTGGTGCGCTCCATCTCCCATGAGCTTCGCAACACGCTCAACGCCCTCGGACTTTCGTCGATGCTGCTGGATGACAGCGGCTCCGAATCCACTGACACCGTCAAACTCCAGCTCGATCAAAGCTGCCTGCAAATGCAGGAGGTGCTGGACGATCTTTTGGGTCTTTCCCACATTTTGGGACCCAACCGCAGCCTGCGAATGTCGTTTGTTGATGCACCGAAACTGCTGGAAGAAATGGACGCGATCTTCCGACCCGTGGCCGAAGCCAAAGGTCTGCGCTTCTCCACCTCCATAAAGGGCGATCTGAGCCATCTGGTCGGCGATGAAGCCAAGGTGCGGCAAATCACCCAAATCATGGTGTCCAACGCCATCACCTACACTTCCACCGGATCAGTCGACCTCTCTTTTGACGAGTTGGATGGACAACAATGGGCGATTGTGGTGAAGGACACCGGCATCGGCATTGCCAAAGAAGACCGTGAGCACATCTTCTCCGAGTTCTACCGGGTGGAAAACGAATCGCCCCTTCGCGGTTCCGGTCTTGGACTCGCCATCATGACCGCCGTGGTGGATCTGCTGGGCGGTTCGATTCATCTGGAATCCGCCATGGACGAAGGCAGCCAGTTCCGTGTGGTTTTGCCCAGTCAACCCAGTATCAGTGATCCAATTAGTTGATGCTGGCCGTCAGTTTAATTTAAAGGCATCGCATGCCTTGGAAGATCAATGGTAAACACGCAGCCCTGCTCGTCGGGTTTGTTGCGGACGCTGAGGATTCCATCATTGGCCTCGACACCCCGACGGGCAATCGAAAGACCAAGCCCCATGCCGCTTTTGTCTTTTCCGCCTTGGGTGAAGGGTTCAAACATCGTTTCCGCCTCGCCGGGAGGCAGTCCATCGCCGTGATCCTCAACATCGATCAATATCCGGTCCCCGACCGAATAGGCATTCAAGATCACTTCGGTTCCACGGTGGGTAAATTTGAAGGCGTTCTGCAAAAGATTGCCCACCGCCGAGAGCAGCAGATCGCGGTCGGCATCCAACGCAAGCCGCAGATCGACTGCGGAAACCGTGAGCACACATTCCTTTACCTTCGCCTCGAGCGCGGCGGACAGTTTGATTTCACCAATGAAGTCAGAAAGGGCAAACAGGGCGTTGCGCACCGGAAGACCGGCAATCAGGCGCACATCCGTGAGGGAACGATCAATCAGTGATCCCATGCCTACAAGAGAACGGTTTAGCACTGAACCCGTGGCACCACTGAGACTGAGGTTGCCATCCTTGATCGCGAAAAGGGCGAGGGTCGCTGTATTGAGGAGGTTGCGCAGTTCATGGGTGAAAAATCCGATCTGCACGTTGAGCGTCTGAATGTGTTTGTCGGCCATCACGAAGTCTCTCTGATAGTTGAACTCCGTGACCGCCATCGCAATGGCATTGTCCAAACAGCGGTTGAGCGTGCGAAACTCATCCACTTCGACCGGCTCATCGACCTCAAACGCAAGATCGGTGATCGACTGGCAGAGATCGCCGTAGTCATGCACCACCTGTTCCACGGTAAATCCCCGTCTCAGCAATTCCCGACCATGCTGCGCTGCGACCTCACTCAATTCGGAAAGAGCGGGTTTGCCACCGCCCGAAGCACCGGAAACCTTGCGGCTCTCCATCGGCTTGTCGGTCTGTTCAACCTTCAGGGTCTTGATCAACTGATCGAGGAAAAAAGGCACCCCGTGATCCATCTCGTCCGCCGTGGCTTCAGGCGAAGCACGCTTTGCCACCTTGGCCCGGCAGCGCTCAATTAGCTCCGCCCGTTGGTTGGTGAGAAAAACATGGAGCATTAGTCCACAGTAATGGCGATTCCTGAGATTGCTGAACTATCTGCATGTTCGTATGTATTAGCTTAATGGGAAATGCTTTCATTTCATGGATTGCGTCGCCATCATCGCAGGAACCGCAGAATCATCAGAAATCCCAACCTCTCGAACATACAAATCCACTTCAGACTCAATAAATGCCTTGGCCGTGCCCAGATAACTTCCTGCAATAGGCGGCACGTGCTCAGAATGCCTCGAAACCGCCACGGGAATGTAGTTCGAGGTAGTGAGGATGCCCCAGCTTGGATCAAAGCCGACCCAACCGGCTCCCGGCAGATACAGTTCAGCCCAACCATGCATGGACATGCGACCGCTGATGTCAGGAGAATACATGTAGCCGCTCACAAAGCGGGCCGCGAGCCCCAGATGGCGGCAGGTTTCAATAAATAAAGTGGCGGAGTCTCGACAGGATCCGGTGCCCTTCTCCAAGGTTTCCGCCGGGGACTGCACGCCTTTCTCCATGCGGCGCTGATAGCCGATGGATTTATAAATGTGAAGGTTAAGTTGCTGCAACAAGTCCAGCGTGCCGAGTCTTTTGCCGGGATGCCATAAATCGTAAAGCCAGTCGCGGATTTCGTCGATGTCGCGCACATAGATGCTGCGACTAAGTGGCCGGAGTTCCGCTCCTAAATCATGCTCGTAAGTGAAAGGATATTCCATCGCCTCATGGGCAATGACAAAATTGAACGGGTTATCCTCCCGGACATTAATGAAAAACTCAGCCTCAATCACCAGCTCCAACGCGGTTGAATTAAAATCCACCAGCGCGATGTTGTTTTCATACGGATCACGAATCCATCGGGTTCGATGCGGCACGGAGATTTCGATGGAACAGGATTCGAGATCAATGGCGTGACTTTCGCGAGGTCGCATCATCAGTTGATGCGTGCTGAAGGAGACGTGGGTCGAGTATCGATAGCTCGTCCGATGGTGGATGTGGATTTTCAAATAGGTGGTGTTTCTTATTCTTATTTAGTAAGCGGGTGTTTCAGGAAATGCGCAGTTCCACCGTCCCATCAATGCGTTTGGAGAGATCAACCGGATCGCCCACCGACACGGTGTTCGGAGGCACCTGATAGGCCCAAACCATGAAATGACTCAAGGTCGCCGGACCATAAATGGTGGAAAAGGCACCGTCCACTGCGTCCATGCCATGGCCCAGTTTGATCCGCCCAATTCGCGGCACGTTAAATCGCGCATCAATGGTGAACCATTCACCGAGATAGACCTCGCCATATGCATGGAAATCCATCGGGGTGCCGTTGTCGAAATAACCGATGTCTGGAAGGTGTCCTGTCACATATCGCGTTGGCAAATTGAATGCCCGGCACAGGGCCACCACAAGGTGGGCGAAGTCACGACATACTCCATAACCGCGCTGCAACACATCGAAGGCGGTGAGATCCGGACTTCCTGAACCGTAGCGATACTCAATGTTGTCATGGACCCAGTCGCAGATGGCGTGAACCCGCTGCATGCCGTTGTTGATGTGACCGAACTGCTGCCACGCAAAGTTGGAGAGGGTGTCGGAATCGCAATACCGGCTTGGCAACGTGTAACGAAGCAGCTCCTGTGGCAGCTCATTGACTGGCAGGGAATTCAGCACCTGTTCGTGTTTGTCAGGCAATGATGAAACGGCGACCAGCGCGTCCATGTTGATGACGTTGCGACCTGGCACCAGCATCGACCGGCAGGTGACGTTGCCATGCGAATCATGAAATTCGTAGGGATTTAGATAGGGACCGTAGTCACAGCTTTCCTGAAGCACAAGGCAGCCACGATCACGACGCGGGCGCAGCAGATACGAAATGGGGGTGAAGAGAGAAGTTTCGTAAACAAGGTTGCACCCGACGCGAACAGTGAGATCAAGGTAGTCTGAATTCATGGGGCTAAGAACGGACTCGGAAGACCATCCTCAGAGAACACGCGCTTTCTGCTTCAGCGCGGATGTCGTGCCATCAATGACACAATCACCACCCTTACCCTGAAATCAGGTCAATAGCGAACTCCATTACCTTTTCTTTTCTTTTCATGCCGGACTCCATCTCCATCCTTGATCGACTCATCGCGCTTACTCGCGAACTGATGCATATCCCCAGCACCGAAAGCCGGCCCGAAGAGCGGGCGCGGTGTTTTGATGTTTGCCGCAACTTTTTGCAGGCCGTTCCCGGGGTGTCGATCCGCGAATACGACAGCAATGGTTTTGCCTCGCTGGTGGCGGGTCCCGCGGGTCTGGAAGTGCCCGGCATTTTGCTGGTGGGACACCTTGATGTCATTGAACACCCCGATGTAACTGTTTATCGCTCAACGATTCGTGACGGACGCCTGTGGGGTCCCGGATCGGGCGACATGAAGGGACAATGCGCCATCATGATCGAACTCTTTTGTGATCTTCACCGTCGCTTTCCCGGCATTTCACTAGGCATTGCGTTGACCTCCGATGAGGAACGCGGTGGCGAAGACGGCGTGGGATATCTGTTTGAAAAGCTGGGAATCCGTTGTGGACTGGCGATGGTTCCCGATGGCGGCTCAATCAACCGGATCACCGTGGAAGAGAAAGGCATCCTGCAAATTCGCCTTCGTGTGATTGGTCACGAAGGCCATGCGGCGGCCCCGTGGCTCGGGCCCAATGCGCTCAAAACCCTTGCGTTATGCATCGCTCGATTGACACAACATTTCGATTCCTTGCAAGATGCCACATCGCCAGACCACTGGTATCCAACCTGCGTGCCGACCATTTGCAGCACGCCCAATCGCACCGTGAACTGCATCCCCGGTGAGGCCGAAGCGATTGTCGATATCCGATTCCCCTATCCCAACACGATAGAAAGCATGCTCGATGTCGTCAGGGAAATCGCCGGACCAGAGGTGATCATCGAACCCGTCAACACCGCCGCGACCACGCGCTTGTCACCTGATCCACTTTATCTGCAAATCACCGAACAACTCACTGGAGCACCCGCCAAACTGGTGCGGGCCTCCGGCGGCAGTGATGCGCTGTTCATCGCGCAATACGGCATCCCGGTGGTGCTCTCCAGCCCTGTGGTCGGCAATCTGCATCGAGAGGATGAGTGGATGGACCTCGCCTCCATGGAACTTTACCATCGGATCTGCGAGCGATTCCTCATCGAGAAATTGGTGGTGGCGTGAAGCTTCACCGCATCAAAGCGAGCAAAGGGAGAGGTTGGTCGCCGCCTCCGCCATGGCAACAGAGTCCCGGCCGTTTTGCTCGGTGATCTTGCGCGGATGATTGCGATCCTTTAGCCATGCGAGCTGATCGGCAAACAGGGAACGCAGCAGCTGACAGTAGAGCCGCATCTTGTCACCTTCACCACCGCCATCATGACGCAGGTCGATTTGCTGGGAAATATCCAGGTCCTTGTGCCGCCCCCTGGCGACGCGATCCCGGCCGCCGAAAGTCTTCAACACATCAAGCCGCGCCCCCGGGAAAAGCTCCATCAGTTGACGTGTTTGCGCTTCATTCACCGCCCCGCGAACCCGCGCGCGGGTGGGCACCCATTCTTCGAGCGTCAGATCGCCGTGCTCAAACAGCAGCCGAAACTCCTGCCGATCAAGCCGGGAGGGTTGCGTAAAACCATGATAAAAATTCACCAGTGGTCCGCTGGCATGACGCACCGTGCATTGCACCTGTTCTTCAACACCGATTTCGGAACCGGGGCGAAGAGTGCGCTGGGCGGCGACGACCTCACCCACGCCCAGCCAGCCTTCGAACAAATCAAAAAAATGCACGCCATGCTCGACGAAGATGCCACCACTTTTTTCGCGATCCCAAAACCAATGGTCAGCCGCAAGTCCCTCATCGCTCGCGTAATTTTCAAACCATCCATGCAGGCATTCGCCGAGCACACCTGTCTGCACCACGCCTGACACGGCATCAAACAAAGGATTGTAGCGCTGCATCAAGTTCGCCACACAAAGCAAATTCTTCGAACGCGCCAAAGCGATGAGTTCATCCGCCTGCGCGACATTCATCGCCAATGGCTTTTCACAGATGACGTGTTTCCCCGCCTGCAAAGCGGCGAGCGCCTGCGGATAGTGTAGAAACGGCGGTGTGGCAATGTAGATCAAGTCCACCGTCGGATCGGCCAGCAAGGTTTCCGTCTCCACCAGATCCGCCACGCCAAAACGCAACGACATGGCGAGCGCCGCTTCCCGATGCGTGCCCGCGATCGCCGCGAGTTCGACATGGGGCGTTTGCAGAAATTGCTGGAGGGCAAACAAACCAAAACCCCCGGCACCAATGGCACCGATACGCAATGGACCGGCACTTGAAGAAGGATTTGGATTCACAACGACCTACGTCGTCCCCCACGCTGCAATAGCAATGGCAAATGCCACAATAGATGGGGCCACCTCGAAGTCTGCGACCTTGGCGATGATCTCCGTCCCATCGAGACGACTCATATCAGCCCGGCACAGGGTGCCAGGATTTGATTGAAAAGCATTGGCGTCCTACCAGGACGCCAATGCGGATCACGACACCAAAAAACAATTGGCCTCGGCATATGCGGCTGAATTCCGCAGCGATTCGCGGAATCCCCAAAGCCCCCCATTGACACATTCATTAGTTCCTCTAATAATTCGCCGCCGCAAATCATACCCCAACTATGAAATCAGCGCCCAACTTGCGTTACCGAATTTACGTGGACTCCAGCGTCGCGTGGAATGATCAACTGACCGTATTTCTCTCCAAAACGTTTCTGAGTGCGCTGGCGAAAATACGCACCACGGCCAACATTGACGTGCGCATTCCACGCATCGTCGCCGATGAGATCATTTACCAAAAGAGCTCACTGCTGGCCGCAGAGGCCGCCCAGCTGCGCCATTCGAAGAAGCAGGTGAACCTCGCCACGACATGCCCGTTTGATGACGTGCCCGACGATGCCACCCTATTGCAGCAATTGAAGAAACGCTTCGACAGCTTTCTTCGCCAGCATGACATCACCATCATCGAGCCCTCCATCCGCGCCATCGATTGGGGGCGCCTCATTTATGACAGCACCTGGCGCCAACCTCCATTTGAAACCTTTTCAGGCGACAAATCGAAGTGGGAAAAAGGGTTCAGAGATCGCCTGATTTTGGAAACCATTGCACACGACGTATCCACCGCCAATGACACCGGGATCGCCGTCGTATGCAGCGATATCCGACTCAGAACGGCACTGAAACAAAACCTGCCATCCGAAAAGCCGGTGCTGATTTTTGCGACCATGAGCGAGTTGTTGGATCATCTCGAACTGCTGCGCCACGACATGACCGACGCCGATATCAGGGAAGCGCTGGCCCTGACCCAATCCACCTTCGTTGGCACCGAAGACGAACCCGGTCTGCTGCCAGCATCAGCCTTGGAAAAGATCACTGATCTAACAGGCGACCGACTTTCGCAGCTCAAGCCCGCAGAAGCCTTTCGGGTCCGCAGCGCGAATCAGGACTCCGTTATCGATGAACTGTATCCCATGCTGCATGGCACGGGCAATCCAGCACTGCGGGTGTGGGCGCTCAAAGATTGGGAAGCCGTGGGCAAGCCCGATTTCATTCCACTCACTTCCACGTTGGAAGGGGCCGATCACGATGGCAAACTGCTCAATCTCACCTGGCGCACCCCGCTGTTGGCGACCCAGGCTTTTGTGGAACTGGGCAACGACCCGCGTCAATCCGCCCAATGGTCCGACGTGGTCGTCAAAGCACTCGGCTTCAGTGTCTATTGGAATGTGGTCATCAAAGCCGGTGAGGTCCAGAGTTCCAAACTGCTTGAGGTGATGAATGATCAAATCGACACGGTGGTTCTCCGCCCAGACCAGGAATTTCTCGCTGAATACGCCCCGTCATTTGCGTCGGATTATCTCCTTGAAGCGACGGCAGCAGCGAATGTCATCGCGACGTTGTTTTCCACAAGGGCGTAGCCCTGCTCCAATAAATTCGCCAAGTTCTGGCTGCAACCCCCTGTGGACTGCGGCAGCCTGCTGCCGCTGTGAAGCCAGCAGCCCGCTGCTGTCGCGCCCCCCCATCCCCCAGTCCTCGCAGCAAGCTGCATCAGACCCAACGGCAGCAAGCAGCCGCACTCCAAGTCTAACTCCTTCGTAGAAAGCTCAATCTGTTATCTAGAGGTCACCCAAGGCAAATTGAACCGGGCGATTTTCAGATCCGCAGAAAAGCCAACGGTGTAGGCAGCAATGATGGTTCCGTCTTTGGTAACACCGAGATCGGAATACCAACCTTGGTCATCAATCATCCTTCTTGCCGACCAAGTCCTTCCCTGGTCGCTGCTGGAAGTGATGCAAAACGCTTTGCCTTCCTTCTCGATGATTCCCGACATGAGCAACAACGATGAACTTTTGGTATCCGATGAAGGATAACTCACCAATCCCGGATTGCGCCCCATCGTCGTGAACGGATTGCCATGCTTTCCCGTTTCCAAATGCTTGTCGCCATATGATCCGAAAATCTGATACTCCAAGGTCTTTCGCCCAATGCTGTAAATGGAATCCGCACCGGTCCCTTCGGTCGACGAAAGTGGCGCCACCTTGGTCTCCACTGAATCCACCGCACGATGCGTTCTCCACGAAATCCCCCCATCATCACTGGTGAGAAAACTCTTTCTTCCCGGGATCACCATCCGGCCATTCGCGAACTGAAATCCATGTCCTCCATTGCTGGGTTTCGACTCGGCGTCACCATCATTCTTCACCAGGAACGGTTCGCTCCAGGTATCTCCTTCATCAACGCTGCGTCGACCATACCAGATCAATTGATGAGATTCCCACGGCACCGGACCCGTGGTGTAATAAGCAAACACCGTGTGGGGCGTTGTGCGGCGATCCTCCACCAGCATGCAACTGTAACCGAGATTGCTGCTGCCATCGGAGGCAAATAGTTTGAAAGGCTCCGTCCACGTCCTGCCCTGATCCAGGCTGCGGGAAATGACCACGTCCGCCGGGTCCCAATCGCCCTTCTTGATGCGGCTTTGGGCAATGAGCAGCACCGTGTCAGCCTCGGTCACCAAAAGTCCCGGAAGATGGATCATCCCGCGCATCACCGGCTCGGGCAGCACCTCAAGAAACGGCTCATCCTCCACCGCAAGCAAACCGCCCGCCAACCCAACCACCACGAAAAGAGTTAAACCAAAACGCATCACCCCAATAAACGCCGCCACAACAACCCAGCTATCTCCTGATGCTTCAGCCGCTTCCTCAATCCATCCATCCCGCTCCCCTCTCTGATTTCTTTGTGATCCTTCATAGCAAACCCCAAAAAAAGAGCAGCCCCTCTCGAGGCTGCTCTGATCAAACAAATAAACAGGTCGCAAGACTTAGCCTTAACCTTGACCGGGGCGGTATTCCTCGGTGGCAAACTTGAACGCTTGCTCCAGGCCGACGAGGTCGGTGGTGGGGCGAAGGCTGTCGAATGCCTGGCTCTCTTTCTTGAGGGACTCTTCGTCGTAGTTGACGGCCTTGATCGAAAGACCAATGCGGCGCTCGACTTTGTCCACCTTGATGACGCGGGCTTCCACTTCGTCGCCCACGTTGAGCACGTCTTTGACTTTCGCCACGTGGTCTTCGCTGAGCTGGCTGATGTGAACCAAACCGTCGATGTCGTCTTCCAGCTCCACGAAGGCGCCAAAGCTGGCGATCTTCGCGACGCGGCCTTTGACAAGGTCGCCGACTTTGAAGCGGTTGTCGATCTCGCTCCATGGATCGGTTTCCATCTGCTTGATGCCAAGGCTGATGCGTTGATTCGCCTTGTCGATCTCGAGGATGGTGGCCTCCACTTCCTGACCCTTTTTGAGGATCTCGGATGGGTGGTTGATTTTGCGGGTCCAGCTGAGGTCGGACACGTGAATCATGCCGTCGATGCCTTCTTCGAGTTCCACAAACGCACCATAAGCGGTGAGGTTGCGGACCTTGCCCTTCATGAGAGCACCGAGAGGGAAACGACCTTCGATGTCGTCCCAAGGATTGCCTTCGAGCTGACGGACACCAAGGGAGATCTTGCGCTCTTCCTTGTTGATGCCAAGCACCTGGGCTTCGACTTTCTGGCCGACTTGCAGCACGTCGGATGGACGGGCAATGCGTTTGGTCCAGGAAAGTTCGGACACGTGGATGAGACCTTCGACGCCTTCTTCGACTTCGACGAACGCACCGTAAGCCACCAGCTTGGTGATGAGACCGCTGACTTTCTGACCAACCGGGTAACGAGCTTCGATGCTCTCCCATGGGTTGTTCTGCATCTGCTTGAGACCGAGGCTGACGCGCTCTTTCTCGCGGTTGACCTCGAGAATCTGCACGTTGAGCTTTTGACCAATCGAAACCATCTCGGAAGGATGGTTCAAGCGGCCCCAAGTCATGTCGGTGATGTGAAGCAAGCCGTCCATGCCATTGAGGTCGACGAACACACCGAAGTCGGTGATGTTTTTGACGACACCTTCGACCATGTCGCCAGGAGCGACGCTGCCGAGGAAGGACTGACGCTGTTCAGCGCGCTCTGCTTCGATGACTTCACGACGGGAAAGGACGATGTTTTTGCGCTCATCGTTGACCTTGACGATCTTGAATTCGTAAACCTTGCCAACGTATTCGTTGAGGTCTTTCGGTGGGATGATGTCGATCTGCGAACCAGGAAGGAAAGCTTCGACACCGACGTTGACCATAAGTCCGCCTTTGACGACGCTCTTGACCTTGCCTTTGACGAGACCGCCGTCGAGGAAGACGCGATAAATTTTGTCCCAGTTCTGCTTGTGGGCGGCTTTCTCTTTCGAGAGGACGACCATGCCTTCGTCGTTTTCGAGACGCTCAAGGAGCACTTCGATTTCGTCGCCCACCTGAATGTCCTCGTCTTCGAACTCGGAGTGTGGGATGGCCCCTTCGGATTTGTAACCGATGTCCACCAGGACAACTTGGGGCTTGATTTCAAGGATCCGGCCTTTGACGATGGATCCTTCGTGATAAATGCGAAATGATCCTGCGATCAGTTCCGAGAGCGATGCGCTCATGCGTATGTGTATTGGTTTGTTGGGTTTCTGACAACTGCAGCGGGTCACGCAACAGTGTCCGTCCGGCCTGAACCCCGCAGCGAACGTTTATTAGAGGCCGGAAACGCGGGCAAGAAAGATGCGTGGGATCGCGTCACAAGCAAGGGAAATGTGGAAAGAAGTGAGTGACACAGGCTTGCAGCCTGTGGGTGAGGTAGGCATTTTGCCTGCCCGGTCGGGAGCTTCCGCGCGGAGCGGTAGCATAGGCTTGCAGCCTGTGGGTGCAACGGACATCCTGTCCGTTGTTTCAGTGACCCGCGCCTGCCTTCATCCCTCATCCTTCCGCCTTTTAAACAGCCCCCCGCACCTCGCTCAACGTCTCATACTCCACCACCAACCGCTGCGCCTCCTGCTCCTGCGTCACCGGCACCTCCACCCGCACACTGCCCGGGGTCGTTCCGCCCAACAAGTTGCCCCCCAACGCACTTTCATCCACCACCATGGCGTCGACTCCTTGATTCAACATCCAGGCGGCGAACAAATGCGCCTCCTCCGACCTTGCAAAGTTTTTGATCGCAATCATGCCCAAGATTCGTTCACCCCCAATCTCCCGGCCTCCATTTTCACCGGCAATCGGCCAAAAACTCCACCGCTCGCTTTTTTGGCAAATATTTTGCTCGCCACACACGTTAATTTTATGACATCATCCACGCTGCCATCTCATCTTGATGGCAGCTCACCTATCTAAATCCAATCATCCCGCTGATCTGATATGAAAAAACTTCTCCTTGCCCTCGCCTTTGCATCCCTCGCCAGCGTCGCCTCTGCCGCTCCGGTCAACAAAACCTGCCCGGTCGGCTCCCGCCCTGCCCGCACCGACATCACCGTGACCCATAAAGGTGAAGAAGTCGCCCTCTGCTGCAACAACTGCAAAAAGAAATTCGAAGCCGATCCCGCCAAATACGAAGGCAATATCAAAAAGGGCTAGCTCGACCGACTGGCCCAAGTGCCAGAGTCAATCTCCAGGGATCACCGCCCAAAAAGCGGCTTGATCCCTTATTTTTTGTCGCCCATCCATCCCATTCATCTACTCAATCCGATCATGCGTCCACGTGAAGCCACCATGCCCAGCTCCAAGCTGATCATGTTTGCCCTGCTCATCCTTGTCATCGTCCTCATCAAATTCGCCTCCACCCGCGCCACTCAATCTCTCGAGCAACGCGCCCGCCAGTCACCGGCCCCCGCCCCTGCTGCCACCCCTTGATCTGGATCCCGATTCCACACCCACCGACGGCAAACATCGGCAATCCATTGCCAAGCACAGCATGCAGTGCTAGCCTTCGCGCTCCTTTTTTTCTTCATCATGAGCGCCAAAGAAAAGCCAGCCGCCAACGCCTATAAAGACACGCT
The DNA here is from genome assembly GCF_005780165.1 of Phragmitibacter flavus. NCBI lineage: Bacteria > Pseudomonadati > Verrucomicrobiota > Verrucomicrobiia > Verrucomicrobiales > Verrucomicrobiaceae > Phragmitibacter > Phragmitibacter flavus. Next base: position 24,291 of record NZ_VAUV01000013.1, read on the forward strand.
TCACCTCCCGGTGACCGACTTCCCCATGCGCGCCTCCCTCACCGAGCGCGAACCTGAGCGACTCGCCAAATGGGAAAAAGACGGCCTTTATCAGCAAATCCAAAAGCAATCCACTGGCAAACCCACCTTCATTCTCCACGACGGACCCCCTTTTGCCAACGGCGACGTCCACATGGGCACCGCGCTCAACAAAATCCTCAAGGATCTCGTCGCCAAATCGAAAACCATGCTCGGCCATCACGTGCCGTTCGTGCCCGGCTGGGACTGCCACGGCCTCCCCATCGAATTCCGCGTGGTGAAAGAAAGCAACGGACTCAGCCCCGTCGAGATCCGCCAAAAATCCGAAGAATACGCCCGCAAATACATCGACATCCAACGCGCCAGCTTCAAACGCCTCGGCGTTTTTGGCGACTGGGACCATCCCTACCTCACGCTCGACCCCTGCTACGAAGCCGACATCATCCGCACCTTCGCCAAATTCGTTGAACAGGACCTCGTCTACCGCGCCAAACGCCCCGTCATCTGGAGCTACGGCGCCGGCACTGCTCTGGCCGAGGCCGAAGTCGAATACAAAGACAAAACCTCCCCCGCCGTCTATGTAAAATTCGACCTGGTGAACACCCCTGAATTTGCCACCGATGCCTCCCTCGTCATCTGGACCACCACGCCCTGGACCCTTCCCGCCAACCTCGGTATCGCGCTCCACCCCGACTTCGATTATCTCGTCGGCTCCTTCACCAATGCTGAAGGTTCCACCCAAAAACTCATCGTTGCCAAATCTCTCGTCGACGAATTCCAGGCCAAAAACGGACTCACCCTCAGCGCCACCCTCGCCGAGTTCAAAGGCAAGGACCTCGCCGGTTACGAAGCCCAACACCCTTTCCTGCCTCGCACCTCCAAGGTGATCAATGCCCTGTTCGTCACCGCCGAAACCGGCACCGGCCAGGTCCACATCGCCCCCGGCCACGGCGCGGATGACTATCAGGCCGGACTCGCCAACGGCCTCGAAATCCTCTCGCCTGTCGACGACAAAGGTCTCTACACCGATGAAGTCGGCCTTCCCGATCTCGTGGGCGTCCACGTCTTCAAAGCCAACGAGCCGATCATCGCCCTGCTCCAGGAAAAAGGCGCCCTGCTCGCCCGTCACGACTACAAACATCAGTATCCCCACTGCTGGCGCTCCAAAACGCCGATCATCTTCCGCGCCGTTCCGCAGTTCTTCATCAAGATCGACGCCATCCGCCAACAAGCTCTCGCCGAAATCGACAACGTCACATGGCTTCCCGCCTGGGGTCGCAACCGCATCCACGGCACCGTCGAATCGCGTCCCGATTGGTGCATCAGCCGCCAGCGCACCTGGGGTGTGCCGCTTCCTGTGTTCTACCACTCGAACGGCATGGCCATCCTCGACAAGGACATCATCTGCAAGACAGCCGACATCATCGAAAAACTCGGCACCAACGCCTGGTTCTCCAAATCCGACGCCGAGTGGGCTCAACTTCTCGACCTCCCCGACAACGCCCGTCGCGGTCAGGACACCCTCGACGTTTGGATCGATTCCGGCTGCTCCAGCATCGCCGTGCTCGAACGCAACGAGCGACTCCACGCCCCTGCCGACCTCTACATCGAAGCCACCGACCAGCATCGCGGCTGGTTCCAAAGCTCCTTGATGGTCGGCATCGCCACCCGTGGCCGCGCCCCTTACAAATCCGTCATCACCCACGGCTTTGTGGTCGACACCTCCGGCAAAAAAGTCTCCAAATCCGATCAGGGCAGCGACAAAAACGCCAAGCCCATGACCGCCGACCATTATTACAACAAATACGGCGCCGACCTCGTCCGTCTTTGGGTCAGCTCCGTCGACTACCTCAACGAAGTCCCCTTTTCCGAAGAACTTTTTCAGCAAGCCTCCGAATCCTACCGCCGCATCCGCAACACCCTGCGCGTCCTCCTCGGCAACCTCCACGGATTCGACCCCGCGAAGAACACTGTTAAAACAGAGCAGTTTACCTTGCTTGATCGTTGGATATTGGAGCGCCTAGAGAATGTGAAAAGGGAATGCCGAGACGCTTTTGAATACAGGGTTGATGGAGTTGTAGACGTAAGCAAAAGCTACGATTTCCGCAAAGTATTCACCGTTCTAAATCAGTTTTGCACTGTCGACTTAAGCTCACTCTATATCGATATTACAAAAGACCGTCTTTACTGCGATGCCTCAGACAGCATTCGTCGGCGAGCGACACAAACAGCAATGTATAAAGTAACTGAGACACTTTGTCTTTTGCTCGCTCCTATCTTGGCATTTACCGCTGACGAAGCGTGGGAGTATTTAGGACATTCCAAAAGCGTGCATCTTGAGCAATTCCCAGAAGTTCAAGAAGTTTTTCCCGGTGAAAACTCTACGGTCATTGTTGACGAACTGCTTAAAGTGCGCGCCATCATCCAGCAATCCATCGAGAAAGCCCGTCAGGAAAAACTCATCGGCTCCAACCTCGACGCCCTCGTCGAACTCACCCTGCCCGAAAAATCCTTCAACAACGCCGTCTTCAACGACCTTCCCGTTCTCGAAGAATTCTTCATCCTCTCGGTCCTCAAAATCAACCGCAGCAGCGAAATCACCGATCCCCTCGCCCTCGTGCAGATGTCCCCCCATCGGCGCTGCGCCCGCTGCTGGAAACATCTCCCCAGCGTCGGCCAGGGCACCAAACCCGACCTCTGCGACCGCTGCACCGAAGCCGTCTAGCTTAACACTCCAACTTCCCATCTCCGACTTCCGACTTTTTCCATGCTTCGCCTCCTTCTCCTACTGAGCCTTCCGCTCTACATCATCGATCAAATCACCAAATACTGGGCCGCGCACAAATATCCTTTGCGCGGACCCGGTGAAGAAGTCATTCCCAACTTCCTCACCCTGCACTACATCGACAACACCGGCATCGCTTTTGGCAACTTCAACGGCGGCGCCTACTCCAACTACATCTTCGGCGCCATCGCCCTCGGAGCCCTGGTGCTGATCGCGGTCCTCTATCGCAAAGGCATGTTCCCCGGCCCCATCAGCCGGCTCGCCATCGCCCTTCTCGCCGCCGGTGTCTGTGGCAACTTCACCGACCGCATCGTCTACGGTCATGTCGTCGACTTCCTCAGCTTCGACCTCCACATCCCCTTCGCCAACCCGTGGCCATCCTTCAACGTTGCCGACGCCTGCGTCGTCAGCGCCGCCATCCTCCTCGCCATCGCTTCCTTCAAAGAAGCCCCCCCAGAAAAGGCAAAGTGACACAGGCTTGCAGCCTGTGGGTGGAACAGGCATTTTGCCTGTTTCATTCCATCGTCCCGGCAATCCCCCCCCAAGGACCGCGAAGTTTCCCTTCGCCAGTTTCATCGCGCCCGCTTCATCCCTTATCCTTCATCCCTCATCCTTTCATTCACTCCCCCTCCACCACCACCCGCTCCAATCGGATCCGCGCAATCTGATAAATCTGCTTCAACGCGTGACCGATCTCCGCCTCCCGTGAATTGTTAAGCCGCGTTTTCATCGACTCCAAAATCTCCTTCTTGTCGTGTTTGCTGGCACAGATCACAAAAGGAAACCCAAAGCGCATTTTGTAAGCCTGGCTCACCTCCCCCAAGACCTCCGCTTCATCCTCATCCAGCTCGTCCAGTCCCGCCTCGTCGCTCTCCCTGCTCGACTCCGCCGTCACCCCATTGCGACTTCTCAAATCGTGATGCTCGCGAATCAGCGCCAACTGCTGTTCCTCATCCAAGTTCTTCACCACCGCACACAACGACTCCAGCAAGTCCACCCGCGATTCAAACGGACGCCTCGCCGCCACCGCCCCGGCCACCCAGGACGAATGGTCAAACACCGGACGAAGCAGAAAAGAGAATTCGTCTATAGGACAGCGGTTCAGATGATTCAATGAGGTATGCATAGTCGTCCTCCATGGTTGACTGATTTGATCGCTCTGAAATGGCATTTTACCCCTCCCACGCCGTCAAAGGCAATGCCAATCACCCATCCCTACCTCACCTGAGTAGGCGAAGTAAATTTCTCATCAAAACCACAGCCACTAAAGAAGTCGCACTCTCCCCGAGCAAGGAGAGCGGACATTCCTGTCCGCTTCATCTCAACCGCCAAGGGGACACGAATGTCCCCACTCCTGTGATCAAGATATTGTCTCCGCCGGCAATCTCCGAATCTCCCCACCCGCCAGCGCACTTTCATGTGCCAGAATCCCCGTGCAGGTCCAGTTCGCCGACTGCTTCGCATTTGGAAACGGCTCGCGATCCTCGATCAACGCCGAGATAAACTCATGTGCCAGATGCGGATGCGATCCTCCATGCCCACCGCCCTGCACAAAACTCAAATGCGCGTGATCCTCCGCATCATACACGCCCTTGGTCGTAAACCGCTGGATCTCCTCCGGCAACCGATTGGCAAAATCCGGACACGACACCTTCTCTGCAATCTCATGCTCCGCCTTCTTCGCCGTATGCACCACCAGCGGCTCGTTCTCAATCAACGGCCATTCCACCGCCTTCTGTGAACCATACACGTCAATGCTCTCCCGATACTGACGCGCCGTGTCAAACAACGAACGGATGATCCGTGCACTCAAATCCGACTTCGCCACCTTGATGTGCGCCGTCTCCACCGCAAACGACGAACCATAATGCGCGATCAACTCCTCACGGATCGTCCCTGAACCAAAACACGACACATACTCCGCATCCCCACCCGCCAATCCCAGCACCGGACCCACACAATGCGTTGCATAAAACATTGGAGGCAACCCCGGCCAGTAATTCGGCCATCCATCCATGTCCTGCTGATGACTCGCCTGCACAAACTGCACCTTGCCCAACTCACCCGTATCCTTCATTTCCTTCATGAACAAATACTCCCGACTGTAAACCACCGTCTCCATCATCATATACTTCAACCCCGTCGACTTGGTCAGTTCAATGATCTCCAAACACTCCTCCACCGAGGTCGCCATCGGCACCGTGCAGGCCACATGCTTCCCCGCCTTCAGCGCTGCAATGCTCATCCAGCCATGATCTGGAATCGGCGAATTGATATGCACCGCATCCACCTCCGGATCATTGAGTAAATCCTCATAACTCGTGTATCTCCGCTCCACTCCATACTGATCCCCCACCTCATCCAGCTTCGCCTGATTGCGCTGACAGATGGCCAGCATGTTTGCCTGCGGATGCCGTTGAAAAATCGGAATAAACTCCGCCCCAAATCCGAGGCCCACAATCGCGATATTAATTTGTCTGCTCATATTCAATCAAGAAGGAAAACGTTGCTCAACATACAACGCAATCCGTCCCCAAACTGCACGGACGAAATTTATCAAAAATCGGACATTCCCAAAAAGTAGAATGCTCGTCCCGAGCATTTCATCCAGACCCCAAGGCCCGGGACGGGCCTTCTACTTTTTATCCCTCATCCTTTCGCCTTCATCTTTTAACTTCCACCTCCCCCTTCTCCCCACCCACTTCAAACCTCACCCTCGCTCCCGCCGCCAACCCCTCCGTCGCCACATCCACAAACCACACATTCAGCGTTTCCACCCCCCTCGCCTCCAACTCCAAAACCTCCTCCTCACTCGCGCCCAACCCCCAAACCTTCACCACCGCCGCCTCTCCCAATACCAGCCTCAATCCCTTCCCATACCCCACCCAACGCGTGCGGTGATTCATCGTCCACATCTCCATCTCATATCCCGTCCGCAGCTTCACATACCGCTCATAACACGCCGGAATCCGATCAAACACCACCCCATCCCTACGACTTCTCACCAGGCTCAAATACTCCGCGTGACTCCAACACAACGGCATCGCCGCCCCTGTCGGCTCCCCCTTTTTGAACCCATGCCCCGGCTGATCCTCGCCATCCCACAACTGCTCCGAAATCATCCCGCCCTCATTCGCCATCTTCTCCATCGTCTCGATAAATGGCAACGGATCACGCCCCGCCGCCAGCTCGTAATGCCCCCGTTCCCCTGTTAAAATCGGCCAGCACCGACCCACCCCGACCTCATCAAATCCCTCCCCGTCATCACGCTGACCATACCCATCAAAATTGTATCGTCGCCACCCCGGTCCCTGCGGCAACTCATGCCGAATCATCTCATCCATCACTTCAATCGAACTCAACACCAACGGCTCGTCCGCCGCCCTCAACCCCAGCCTCACCAGATGCAGAAAATCCCCACCCACCACCTCCCGCGCCAGATGTTTCCCACCCCCGTTCGCCAGTTGAATCTCCAACGAATCAGGATCGGGATGAGCATCCGGCCTCACCGAACTCGACGGCGTGATCCGCAAATAGTGCGCCTTCCGCCCATCCTTCTCCCCACACGCACACCACTCATCCACATGCCCGTTCAGCCAGTCCGCATACGCCAGTAAAAACTCCGCGCCCTCCTCATCCCCCGCCATCCCCGCAAACTCCGCCGTGCACACCAACCCGGCAATCACGACCGCCAATGTCGAAGGCGAATAACCCGACTGCTCCTCCCATCGCTCCTGATGCGTCACCGGACCCTGCAACATCAAAAACCGCGCCGACCTCGTCAGCACTGTCATCGGATTAAAATCCTTCATTCCGCCCGCCCGCCACAGCCGCCACGCCAGCAACGCCGGAGCCGCCGACTCGTCCAGCTGCACTCCCTTCCAATACGGCCTCCCATCCATCCAGCTATTCTGCGGAAACGAACCGTCCTCCTGCTGAATGCACGACAACCAGATCAATGCATGCCGAGGTGTCGCCAACTGACCACTCGCCAGCAACGCACTCGCGCTCTGCACCAAATCCCGCGTCCACACCAGGTGATAACCGCCGATCTCCCCATCGCCCCGATCGTCCCCCCAAGGAATCGACAGCGACGCAATGATTGCCCCCGCAAACACCTTGTCCTCATGCGCCAGCAGCACACACCGGCTCAGCCTCGCCATGCTACCGCCATCCCCCGTATGGCCACTTAGATCATCCTTCTCATCTGCCTCCGCCCTTCGCCACTGTTGACAATATTCCACCCGCTTCTCTTCAAACGGCACCGCCAGCGACTGCAACAGACAGGTCGCCGCATGCACCCCCGAAGCACTCAACGAAATCCCACACGTCCACTCCAACCCCTCCGATAAATCAATCTCCCCCGTCAGCGCCACATTGCCATTCTCCGCCTTCCCATACTCCCACTCCATTCCCCTGTGCTGCATCACGTCCTGCCACCCGTCACTCACTCCTACAAACCCCGCCGACCGCTTCACGAAATCTCGATCACACCCCAACGCCAGAAACGTCCTTCCACGCTCCGCCCTCAACAACCTTCTCCCCGCGAAATCACACACCCAGGCCGAGTTGCCCTTCCCCCTTCCCTCCAAATGCGGAGCCATCAACGCAAACACCCGCAACTTCCCCTTCAACGCCTCATCCAACACCTCCAGCCGACTTTTCACCAGCACCACACTCCGATGCGGATCCGCCAGCACCTCCTTCACCAACCGATACCGCCCATCCTTGTCTGAATTCGTCAGCCGGTAGAACAAACAATCCTTTTCCGGATACTCCACCTCATGCAGCAAATCCCGCTTCTCCTCATGCACAAACGATTCCCCATCCGTGATCAAAAACCCAAAATCCCTCACCTGCGGCGTGTCGATCGTCGGCCAGTAAATTTCATTCACAATCCCATGCGACAGCGTGAACCACACCCGGCACGACGTGTGGTAAGCCGTCCCCACCCCCACCTTCGAGCTTGAAGTCCATCTCGGTTCCAACCCCGGTGCCCCCGGTGCAGCCAAACAATGCGCATCATCACTCATAAGGCCCCCACTCTACCCAACCAAACCCCAGTCAGGCAAGCCCCACCTCAACCTCCGCTTTAATGCGCCGCTACCTCTCCGACCACACTCTTGCCTTTGGGGGCATGAGTGGCACTCGACCAGGTAAGACGGTCAATCCACGCCAGCGCAACCGCCGAAAGCAAAAACACCACGTGGATGATCACCTGCCACATCAACGCCTGACCACCGGTGTCGGTCTTCAACATCTCCGTCGCATTGATGAAACTCTTCAACAAATGCACCGACGAAATTCCGATCAATGCCGTCGCCAGTTTCACCTTCAAAATCCCCGCGTTAACATGGGAAAGCCACTCCGGTTGATCCGGATGCCCCTGCAGATTCAACCGCGAAACAAACGTCTCATAACCGCCGATGATGACCATGATCAACAGGTTCGCGATCATCACCACATCAATAAGCCCCAGCACCGTCAGCATCACAATCGTCTCCGCCGATGCCTGCGGTGCCCCTAAAGCCAGCGTCGCCGCCTCGAATGCGTGCTTGTCGCCAAACACCGAGTGACCGATCAAATGCCACAGCTCAATCATGAACCGGTAAACATAAATCGCCTGGGCGACGATCAGTCCTACATAAAGCGGTGCCTGTAACCAGCGGCTTAGGAAAATGAGATTACTGAGGGTGCGACGGAATCCACTTTGAGCAGGGAGAGATGCAGGCATGGGGAGATAGATCAACGATCAAAAAAACAACGAAACAGGGCGCTGGCAATAGCGCGGGACCCGCCCTAGAGCAAGTCCCAGTTCCTGGCATTTTTGGAAGAGCGACTTCCCTGCTATTTTAGTAGCCAACCCACCCCGCCAATCACTTCTCCACCGCATGCTTGCGGTTTTGAATATACACACTCCGCGCTGAAATATACGGATCCACCGAGTTCTCCACCGCCACATCATACAAGTCCAACTGGGCCGGCATCATCTGGATCGTGTTGGCATACGGAGGAATCTGTTTCCAGTCGCCACCACTGCTCCAGAACACCCCCCAGTTCACTGGATTCAACGCGTAGTCGAAGGCCAGTCCAAACCCATCCCTTACACTGGAAGGACCCAACACCGGCATGACGAAATACGGGCCGTGACCCATCCCCCATGTCCCAAACGTCTGCCCGGTGTCCTCCGGTGGCACATCGGACAAAGCCGGAATCTGCCTTGAAACCTTAAACAGACCACCCAGGCCCGCCACGGTATTCACGGCAAACATCCCCGTCTCCTGCCCCGCCCGTTTGAACTTGCCCTGCAAGGTGCTGTTCACAAAACGAATCGGGAACCGAACATTGTCAAAAGCATTGGAGATCCCCTTGCGCACTGGCTGCGGAAACACCACTTGATACCCTTTTGAAACCGGCCTGAACAACACCGTGTAAACGCCGTCATTAAAACGAAACACTCCGCGATTGAACCCCTCCCAAGGATCAGACACCTCGGCCATCGCATAGTCATCGCCATCATCGACAATGCCTCCGTCCCCCATCGAAGACGCAGTTGCAGAGTCAGCCCCGGCAACCGTCGAAGGCAAAGGCGAAGTCTCATCACCCTGACCGGTTGACGAAACGTTCTGTTTGGTGGCACATGAAGTCGTCGCCAGCAGCCCCGCTGCAAAAACCAGACCGGTAAAGGATTGCGTCAATGTTTTCATGATCGGGACAAGGATTGGTTAAGGGCACTGATCACGGATGCCGCACCGCCTTTTTTGAACTGCGCATCCAGCTGACTCCGGTAGTTGGCAATCATGCTGACCCCCTCGATCACCACATCGGTGATCAACCAGCCACCTCCCTGCTCAAGGCGGTAGTCCACACTGTAGCGACTGCCCTGATACTGCATCTTGGTCGGCACATCCACCCGCCCCTTGGCAGGATTGGTTGCCGTTTGATAATCAATCACCGGTTTTGCGCCCGGCGTGAATTTCGCGCTGTAGGTGCGAATCACCAGTGTCGAAAAGAGCTTGGTCGCCTCTTTCTGCTGATCCGGCGAAAAACTTCTCCAACCTGGTCCCACCGCGCGGCGGGTCATTGCCTCAAAGCTAACGTGTTTGTTCAACACCGGCCCCAGCTTCTGCGCGAGGGCCGCCGGACTTGATGCCCCATCCGCCACCGCCAGCACATCGCCCACGGCCGATTTGAGCTTCTGCACGGCCGCCTCAGTCTCGGCCGAAGCCGTCATGGGCAACACCAGCGTGGCCAAGCAAAGGGAAAGAATAAATGGCAATCTTTTCATGAATAAATTCAGGTCGGGTTGTTAAGGAACGGGGTCGAGAGCAGGGGCAGGAGCAGCAGGTTTTTCCGAAGCCTCTTCAACCCCACCAAAGGCCATCTTGCCGATCAACGATTCAATATCGACAGATGACTCGGTCATGGTGATAAGGTTTCCAGGTTCAAGAACCGTTTCATCAGCACCAGGAGCAAGCAGGATGTATTTGTCTCCAATCAAACCCGTGGTTTTGATCGAAGCCATCGAATCGGTCGGCAGCTTCAATCCTGAATCGACGCGAATCTTCGCAATGGCGCTATAATCTTTTGGGTCGACGTGAATCCGTTCGACCCGACCCACCGTCACCCCCGCCACCACCACCGTGCTGCCAACATTTAATCCACTCACGTTGGTGAACCTCGCTTCAAGTTCATACGAGTCGCCGCCCAGCAACGAACCCGCGCCCAGCTTCACCGTCAGATAAAAAATCGCAGCCAACCCTAGCATCACAAAGATGCCCACCAGATACTCTAACTTTGCTTGCTTCATGTCGTTGATCTCTAAACTCTAATCTAAACTAATTTAAACAGGCATCCCGTCGTTTCTCTTTCCAAGTCCAGCAATGGCTACGCCAAGCGCCACCGTGCTGTCACGAAAATTCCTCACCGCGTCCAACGGAGAAACCGAAAACTCCTCCGGCGTCCCCTCGAAACACATCGTCCCATCCTCCAGCATCGCCACCCGGTCGCTGCACGCCAGCGCCTCCGGCACATCATGCGTCACCACCAGCGCCGAGAAATTGAATTGCCGCTGATACTTCGCGATCATCAAAAATACCGCATTGCGCCGCAACGGATCCAGCCCCGCCGTCGGCTCATCAAACAACACCAGTTCCGGCTTCGTCACCAACGCCCTCGCCAATGCCAGTCGCTTCTGCATGCCTCCCGAAAGCTCCGACGGAAAGCGGTCCTTGAACTCCTCAAGCTCAAGCTGACTCAACGCCTCCAAACTCCGCTCACGAACCTCCTTCGCCGACAAATCCATCGTCTGTTCCAGCGGCAGCGCCACATTCTCCAATGCCGTCATCGAATCAAACAACGCATTGCTCTGAAACAAGAACCCACTGCGCTTGCGGAAATCCGTCCTAGCCACGCGATCTCCCGCCGCCAGTAATCGGCCATCAAAATAAATCTCTCCAGCATCCGGCTCCAGCACATTCGCCAGACACTTCAAAAACACCGACTTGCCCGTCCCGCTGCGCCCCAACACCGAAACCAGACTTCCCTTCGGCACCTTCAAAGTCGCACCCGCCAGCACCGCGCGATCATCAAAGGCCTTGTGCAGACCTTCCACCCGAAGCAACAGCGCTGTATCTTCCTTTAAGTTCATCCTAAGTTCACTTACTAAACCAGTAACGAGGTGATTACATAATCCACCGCCAGCACCGCGATGCTCGACTGCACCACCGCCCTTGTGGTCGAAGCACTCACCGCCATCGCCCCCGTCGCGGTCCGGTAACGATGCGCATTAAATCCATGATACGCACACAGCGACATCGTCAGCAGTCCAAACACCACCGCCTTGATAAAACACTCCATCACATCATCCATCTGCACCGCCCGCTCCACTGCCGACCAATACACGCTCGACTCCAGCCCCAGCAATAACGAACCCGACAAACTCCCCCCCCACAAACCCACCGTCACGAACAACGCCACCTGCATCGGAAACACCAGCAACGCGGCAATCAACCTAGGTGCCACCAGATACCCGTGACTGCTCACCCCCATGGTCTCCAACGCCGCAATCTGTTCCGTGTTGCGTTGAATCCCCAACTCCGCCGCCAAAGCCGAACCCGCCTGGCCCACCAGCATCAACGCCGCCAGCACCGGACCCAACTCGCGCACCAAACTCAGCGACACCAATGCCCCCAGCAGGGTCTCCGAGCCAAAACGATTAAGCACATAATATCCCTGCAAGCCCAGCACCAGTCCCGTGAAAACGCCGACAATTAGAATCACCGGCAAACACCTCACCCCCTGCTCAAACCCCGCCCTCACGATCCGCCGTCCAATCTTCCGAGAGCCCAAGATCGACTTGAAAGCCTTTCCGACGAACAGGGTAAAGTCCCCCAACGCCTCAACCAAACTAAGAGATTGTCTTCCGACCGCACGAATCACAATAACGTTACATTGCCCAGCCAGCCGTCGGACGCAACTTTGCACCGCTCACGATGCAACTTTTTGCCTCGACATGCCTAAAAATTCCTTCGCTTCCGCCAAAGACCGCAGTTGAAACCCACGTTTTCGCCACGAAATTCCGATTCCATGACTGTGGAACACGATCCCCTCTGGCTGCGACTTCAATCCTTGCAAATCGACACCCCGGGAGCTGAGTTCACCTTCACCCAACGGCTCGCCCGCGAAAACCACTGGTCCGAATCCTTCGCCCAACGCGTCGTCCACGAATACCTGCGCTTCATCTACCTCGCCACCGTCGCCGGCCATCCCGTCACGCCCTCTGATGAAGTCGACCAAGCCTGGCACCTTCACCTCGTTTACACCCGCTCCTACTGGGATGACCTGTGCCGCAACATTCTCGGCAAACCCCTCCACCACGGCCCTACCAAGGGCGGCCACGCCGAAGCCGCGAAATTCGACGATTGGTATGCCCGCACCAAGCAAAGCTACAAACGCCTCTTTGGCCAAGCACCTCCACAAGACATCTGGCCGCCCGCAAATATTCGTTTCGCACCCGCCGACCGTTTCAAGCGCATCGATTCCAGCGCCCATTGGATCATTCCCAAACGCCTCACCCAACACGCCGCCCTCTGGTCCTCCACCGCCTTCATCCTTGCCTCGTGCATCATCCAACCCAGCAACAAAAATTTCTTCCCTTGGGGATTCTTCATCATCGTGGCCCCCGCCATGATGTTTTTCTTGATCCTGATCAGCAAGATCAGTCGCCAAAACAGAAAGAAACGCAAGCGCAACGACAAAGGCGACGGCTGCAGCTCCTTTGGCGCGGGAGGTGGATGCGGCAACGGTTGCGGCTCCGACTCTGGCTCTGATTCAGGTGGCGGCGGGTCCAGCGGCTGTGGAGGTGGAGGCTGCGGTGGCGGCGGCGACTGACACCCAACATTTTTCTCATCCCGCCCCCCACCGGCACTGCAATTGCTTTTGACCACCCCTCCCCCCCGCCTAAAGTCCCCCTTACCAAATCTTACTTTTCACTTCTCACTTTTTACTTTTCAACCATGTCCGCCACTCCCACCATCATCTACACCAAGACCGACGAAGCCCCCGCCCTCGCCACCTACTCCTTCCTGCCCATCGTCCAGGCCTTTACCAAACACTCCGGCATCAACGTCGAAACCCGCGACATCTCCCTCGCCGGCCGCGTCATCGCCCAGTTCCCCGATTTCCTCACCGACGACCAAAAAATCGCGGACCACCTCTCCGAACTCGGTGCCATGACCCTCACTCCCGAGGCCAACATCATCAAACTCCCCAACGTCTCCGCCTCAGTCCCCCAACTCAAAGCCGCCATCGCCGAACTGCAATCGAAAGGCTACGCGCTCCCCGATCTTCCCGAAAACCCCAGCACCGACGCCGACAAAGACATCAAGGCCCGCTACGCCAAAGTCATGGGCTCCGCCGTCAATCCCGTCCTCCGCGAAGGCAACTCCGACCGACGCGCCCCCAAAGCCGTCAAAGACTACGCCAAAGCCCACCCCCACTCCATGGGCCTTTGGTCCCCCGACTCGAAAACCACCGTCGGCTCCATGAACGGCAGAGGCGACTTCTTCTCCAACGAAAAATCCGTCACCGTCCCCACCGCCACCGACGTCAAAATCCAGTTCACCGGCAAAGACGGCAGCGTCAAAATCCTCAAAGCCTCCACCCCTCTCAAAGCCGGTGAAATCATCGACGCCACCTTCATGAGCAAAAAGGCCCTCACCGCCTTCATCGAAGAACAAATCGCCATCGCCAAAGCCGAAGGTGTCCTCTTCTCCCTGCACATGAAAGCCACCATGATGAAGGTCTCCGACCCCATCATCTTCGGCCACGCCGTCAAAGTCTTCTTCAAAGACCTCATCGCCAAACACGAAGCGACGCTCACCGAACTCGGCGTCGACTTCAACAATGGCTTCGGTGACCTCATCGCCAAACTCAGCAAACTCCCCTCTGACAAAAAAGCCGAAATCGAGTCCGACATCCAGCTCGCCTACGCCAACGGCCCTGCGCTCAGCATGGTCAACTCCGACAAAGGCATCACCAATCTCCACGTCCCCTCCGACGTCATCGTCGACGCCTCCATGCCCGCCATGATCCGCGCCGGCGGCAAAGTCTGGGACGCCCAAGGCAAAACCGGCGACACCCTCGCCGTCATCCCCGACTCCTCCTATGCCGGGATCTACCAGGCCACCATCGACTTCTGCAAAACCAACGGTGCCCTCGATCCCAAAACCATGGGCTCCGTCCCCAACGTCGGCCTCATGGCCCAGGCCGCCGAAGAATACGGCTCCCACAACAAAACCTTCGAAATCCCCGCAGACGGCAAAGTCGAAGTCATCGACACCGACGGCAACATCCTCCTTTCCCACGACGTCGAAGCTGGCGACATCTGGCGCGCCTGCCAGACCAAAGACGCCCCCATCCAGGACTGGGTAAAACTCGCCGTCAAACGCGCCCGCGCCAGCGGCACTCCCGCCATCTTCTGGCTCGACAAAACCCGCGCTCACGACGCCCAGCTCATCGCCAAAGTCGAAACCTACCTCAAAGACCACGACACCACCGGCCTCGACCTCCGCATCCTCCCCCCTGCCGAAGCCTGCACCGCCAGCCTCGAACGCATCGTCAAAGGCGAAGACACCATCTCCGTCACCGGCAACGTCCTGCGCGACTACAACACCGACCTCTTCCCAATTCTCGAAGTCGGCACCAGCGCCAAAATGCTCAGCATCGTCCCCCTCATGAACGGTGGCGGCCTCTTCGAAACCGGCGCCGGCGGCTCCGCCCCCAAACACGTCCAACAATTCCTCGAAGAAAACTATCTTCGTTGGGACAGTCTCGGTGAATTCTTCGCCCTCGCCCCCAGCTTCGAACACATCGCCGAAACCTTCAACCTCCCACGGGCCAAAGTCCTCGCCGACACCCTCGACGCCGCCACCGGCAAATTCCTCGAATTCGACCGCAGCCCCGGCCGCAAACTCGGCACCATCGACAACCGCGGCAGCCACTTCTACCTCGCCCTCTACTGGGCCCAAGCCCTCGCCGCCCAAACCAGCGACCACGAACTCCAAACCCTCTTCACCCCCATCGCCGAGCAGCTCACTTCCAACGAAGAAAAAATCGTCGCTGAACTCCTCGCCGTCCAGGGCAGTCCCATCGACATCGGCGGCTACTACCAACCCGACGACCAAAAAGCCAACACCGCCCTCCGCCCCAGCCAAACCTTCAATACGATTCTCGCCACCCTGTAACACAGCCTTCCAGGCTGTGAACTCCCACGGGCATCCTGCCTGTGGATCGAAATCCTCATAGATATTCCATGAAAGAAACCTTGGCCGAAATCAAAGCATTGACCGATGCAAAGATCATCGGCCAAAGCGCCATCGGCGGAGCCATCGGTGCCACCTTCTATCTCGAACCCATCTCCACCTACGATCTCGACATCTTTGTCCTTTTCGAATCCCCCCCCCTCATTTTAACCCTCACTCCAATCTATGAGTTTTTAGAAGCCCGCGGCCACCAACCCGAGGGTGATGCCATTCAAATTCATGGATGGCCCGTGCAATTTCTTCCTGCAGAGTCGCCACTTCTAACCGAAGCGGTCGAACAGGCCATCACGGTCGACTTCGAAGGCACCCCAACTCGCGTCATGAAAGCAGAGCATCTCATGGCCATCGCTCTCCAGACAGGACGCGCCAAAGATTTCGCCCGCCTCCACGCCTTCCTCGAATCCGGCACCTCAGACGCAACCGTCTTTGAGTCAATCCTTCAACGCCACCACCTCGTTGACACATGGACTAAGTTTCAAAAACGCTTCCTTGAGCCATGAGCCCCTTATTTCGAGAAATTCTCGACCAAAAAATCCAGCGGCGCCAAACACTGGCCCACCTCCCCTTCCCCGAAAAAATCCGCATCGTGGAAAAACTTCGCGCCACGTCCCTGCGCATCTCTGCCGTCGCATCCAGATCAAAGCTGTGCACTCCATCTCCCGCTGAACTACCAGCAAAACATAGTTAATATTCTGCCTTCGCACAAAGCTTTGTGAACTTGCCCCCTTTTTTGAGCGGACCTCGTCAATTAAATGAATGGAACCAACACATCCTCAAGCTTTGCGTAAAGCTCATCGGCAACCCCATTCTCCCTCAGATCCTCTTTCAGCTTGAGCACCGCATCACACTCCGCCATTCTCGATAGCCTTTGAGAATGCTCAAGCAACCATGTGGTGAACCGACAGGTGGCATCAGGAAATCGTAACGCTAGCTGTCTTTCATTAATCGTTTTAACGATTGGAATCGGTCTATTAGCCCTTAGTCCATTCAAGACAGGTCCAATTTCGCGCATCACCCACTCCGCCATATGGGGAAACTCGTTATTCATGCAGGCAGGGAGACACATGATTTTTGTCACCTCATCATCAATCAACCCAACCGGCAATCCAGTTTTTCTGTCCGCCAAATATTCTGCCAACCACGAAATCCATGCTTCATCAGCCTCCGAAGAAGGACGAAACAACAGCCGATTGCACATAGTTTCGGCGGTTAGTATTCGCATCCCATCATTCATCATCCCGACCATGCTTTTGAGCCACTTGGTCTTGTGTTGGACTTCAATGAAATCAAAAACTAAGTGAACCACGCATCTGGTGACACGGTCATCAAAATCACTTTTCTTTTCTGCTTCACGCTTCAACAATTTCTCAAAATGTGGCAGCACACTTGGGATATAATCTTTATGCCACCTGTCGTGCAAAAAGCCGCTCCAGCAACGCTTGGCGGTAACCTCATCGCGCTCCCAATCTAGCAACGGTAGAATATGTTCTAATACCAGCTTGGGTGCGCGATTATAAAGAGTGCTGCAATGCCAGCAAAAAGTAATTTGGGCCAGCGCGCCAGCATCGGATCTCGATTCTGCCATGGTGATGATTTGGTCATTGGCCAAATTTTCGTCACTGTCACTTGATAAATATGTAACCCAGAAGAGCCAAAACCGGGCGATATCTCCCGGCGCACGGTTCAATACAAGAAATAGCCAGTCATGCTTTCTTTCATCATGCCAGTCTCCAGAGAAATCCCTCTCCAACTGCGGCCAAGTTATCACAGCAATATCACCCGCTTTTTGCAGGAACTGATCCGGCATCCCGCCCTCCTTGCGCTCCACACCTCTCAATAAGAGTCCTGCAATGCCCTTCCAAAATTCAAACGAAGCCATTTGCACTTCATCAACCAGATCAAACAACTTCTGCCAATGGCTCGCGTCAGGGGATGACTCTCTCCAACTTGAGAACCAATAGTGCAATACATTGTCAGGAAACCCATCATCCTGCAAAGCTGCTTTCAGGAACTTAAGATGCCACTCCAAATTTTTCTGACCGGTCAACATGAGCACCTCAGAAACGGTGCGCGCGTTGGAATGCCGTCGATCACCCTGAGCATTTTGATCTTGTATGATCACCTTCACCCATTCC
The DNA here is from genome assembly GCF_005780165.1 of Phragmitibacter flavus. Classification (NCBI taxonomy): domain Bacteria; kingdom Pseudomonadati; phylum Verrucomicrobiota; class Verrucomicrobiia; order Verrucomicrobiales; family Verrucomicrobiaceae; genus Phragmitibacter; species Phragmitibacter flavus. The sequence continues at coordinate 42,053 of NZ_VAUV01000013.1, forward strand.
TCTGCCGTGCATTGCAAAGCTCGTTCTAATGGCTTGGGCGCACGCGGGCCCGCAATCATTTCCATATCAGTAACCTCTTCGAACCTTGGCCAGCGCTCCTTAATTTTTTTCTTGGCATTTGATATGGAGTGCGTTGGCGCAATTTTATCCAGTGAATGCAAGTTCCGCCATAGCCTCCTAGCTCTGTTCTCGTCGTCCAGATTTTGACTTAGGAGCAGCCAATCAACCGCCTGATCACGAACATCATCTGACATATCGCTCCAAAAAACATCTAATAGATAATAGATGCCATGTTCCGCTCTGAGCACCCCATTGGCAAAGCGTTCCATCATCCAGCGAATTTTGTGGTCAGCTGTCCATGACTTCAGATGCTCCAACCCATGTAATGCCAAGCGATTCAGAACAAAATGTTCCGAACGGCTCCACGGTTCAATAAGCGCAATGGCCGAATCAGGCCTCTGACTACCAAGTTCTTCCAGAAGTCTCCGAGCTAGCAGCAGAAGCAAATTGTCATGGTCGAGATGATGCGCTCCAAACCCGAGGTCATCACCCAAGTAAACCTCTTCATCTGGATAAGTTCTTGAACTCAGACAACTCGCCTGGCCAAGATGGCAGGTAAGTATGAAACCGATTTCATCACCATATAGATTCAGATAATTCCTCAGGATTCTATCCGTCCAGTCATAAAGCCCTGCACCATGCAATTCAGGAGGCACCAGTTTGAAAATTGCTTTTGGAGCATTCGAATCTTCCCAAGAAAACCTGAATTCCTCACGCAATTCAAGCCTCGGTCGTGTAAGCCTCCGAAATATCTCCAGCGCTAGCACTCGATGCTGTGGAATTTGACACCGATCCAACATTTGGCCCCAATTCTCAGTAGTAAGAACACCATCAGCTTGCTGCAACAGCAGCCAGCCACCTTTATCAAAAACTTCATCCGGCACTTTTTCGGGCGGGCCGTAGGCTATGCTTACAAACAACTGCCAGACCAGTTTGCTATGAAGCTTTCCACCGTGCCTTTGGCATACACTCAGCGCCTCTTGATGATTCCGCTTGAACTGTCCTGCATACCATTTTGCCAATTCAATCAGAGTCGGATGCGCCGCTCTGTCCGATTCACCATCCAATTCAAACAGCGGCTTTAATGTCCCCTGTCCATTGAGCCAGTCCATCCACTCCACAGATTCGGCCCCCTTCAGAAATTGCTCAGCTAGAAAAGGTTCTCCAAATACCTCAAGGACTTCTGTGGCGTTGTCTGGATCAGCTACAGAAAGTGGATCTCTGGCAAACTCTCTTAAACGCAGGACGCGCTCGGAGTTTGAGCGACGATAGTGTGATGCCCAAAGGTGGATTGACGTATCGAGCGAATGATGCGGGTTGAATTTTCGACCTTTGCCTTTCTCCTTGGGATCAACAGTATATAAAATTGGTTGTATCCCTAGATATTTCCATCGCTCGCGGCTTCCCAGATCATCCGTGACTATGGCGTATCGCTCAGGCACGAACCCATTTTCATCGTCATTTTTATCATTGCTGATCTTGGCCATGCCCCTGGCAAGATGATGCATGATCGGGTCCTCGTGACTGTAGCCCACAAAGAGCACGGTATAGTTTTGAAACAGCGAGATGAGAAACCGACGTGCCCATCCATCGGTGACATAGGCTTTGCCGAAATCCATGTCCGTCAAAACTAGCCCTTGCTGAGGACGAGTCAGCTTACCATGAAGATAAGCAATGCCTCCAAAGTCGTTTCCAAGCGGCAGCGCCGGCGCGTAGAATTCTTCCGGCGCAATGCCTTTAAAGACATTTCTTGCTGCCGTTGAAAAATGCCCATCGAAATTCGTAGTGACCAGCCGAACTGATTCAGAATCAACAAAGATCCTCAATAGGTCCTCATGAAGCTGCCGGTGGGGTGCGGTCCCGCCAAGGAATTCTCCGGCCCTTGCATGCACGTCGACTCCCGACTCTTTTAGCCTGCCCAAATATTGATCAAAAGGTTCACGACTTTTCTGTTTAAAATGCCCGCCTCCAATCTTTTTTACCAATCCTCGAAAATCCGGCAGGCAACTTGGCCATGGCTTGGAAACTCCAGCACCTGCAAAAACTACCAATTTGCCAGCATTCTGCGCATCCAGTAGTCCGCCAGGAAACTGTATGCCGCCATAGGTGCATGAGGTGCGTCGATTCATTGAATGCCCATCAGCATTACCCAAGCGTCGTATAAATCCACATTCAAATACATTTCCCATCACCCCCATGACAGGTTCTGAATATATTTGCATCTCGACCACCCGATCCAAATTGATCATCGACACTACGAGACTCGGCTTTCTACACATTTTTGCAGACCTGCAGAACGAAGTCCACAACTCAACCCTCGAAACAAACCCGAACACCGTCCCCATGACTTCGAAACCAATTCTTGACAATCTAGCCAGACTAGCTAGATTGTCATCATGGTCTGGCAACTCCAAAAGGCGAAAAACCAACTCAGTGAACTGGTCGACCTCGCCTTGAGCGAAGGCCCGCAAACGATCACCCGTCATGGTCGACCCACCGTGGTTGTCATCGCAGCAGACGAATACAACCGTCAGACCAAAAAAGAAAAACTCTCCAGCATTCTTCGCGATTGCCCGGCCAAGGGATGGAACCTTACCCGCGACAAGGATACAGGCCGCACCATCCACCTCGACTGACATGGGCTATCTGCTCGACACCGATGTTCTGAGCGAATCATCGAAAGCAATCCCGAATGAAAAGGTCATGTCCTGGCTGGACGCCCATGATCACGAAATCTACCTGTCCACCATCTCCTATGGAGAACTCGTCAAAGGCATCGAGCTTCTAGCCCCTGGAAAACGCCGTAAACAAATCGCCGCTTGGTTTGACCGCCTGAATCACTGGGCCGCTGACAGACTGCTCCCACCGAGCACCGAAGTCATGCGCACTTGGGGCCAGCTCTGCGCCAAATATGAACGCAAAGGACGACGCCTCCCCGTCCTCGACAGCCTCATTGCTGCGACCGCCATCACTCACGGACACCGCCTGGTCACCAGAAACACCAGTGATCACCCAACTGAGATTACCTTGATCAATCCTTGGGAAATGTGAGTGGTGCCATCGGATCAGCGAATTGACTTTCTCGTGCAACCGTGCAATCGTGCTGCACGAACCTCGTCAGTTTACCGCCATGAACGTTACCCTCAAACTCCCCGACGACCTCGTCCGCGAAGCCCGGCACCTGGCGGTCAACCAATCCCAATCCCTCTCTGCTTGGATGGCTAACCTTGTTCGCCGAGAACTCGCCACAAAGTCCGCCACCGAAATCGAAAAGCCAAAAACCTGGATCGAAGCCCTGACCCTTCCCGACATGCCCGCTTCGTTCTACGAGAAGGATTTCCCCCTGCCAGATCGAAAAGCCACAAAACACCGTGAGTTCACCTTCGAGCCTGACGAGGACTGATGCCGTTCCTCCTCGACACCGTGACGATATCAGCTTTCCGTCGTCCTGCGAAGGCCGGTCCCCAGCTGGTTCAATGGCAGCAATCGCAGCAGGGTCAGATTGGCTACTTGAGCGTTGTGACCCTAAATGAGCTCCGCTTTGGGATGAAAAAAGTGCAGTCCCGTGATCCCGTTTTTGCGTCAAACCTCGCCACTTGGTATGACCAAATCATCGCCCTGCCTGACCATTTCCGTATCCTCAACGTGGACCGCGCCATTGCCGAGCAAGCAGCCGACTTCCGCGCAGAGCACGGAACTTCCTTCGAAGACTCCCTCATCGCCGCCACCGCCAAGATCCACGGCCTCACCCTTGCCACCCGCAACACCGCCGACTTCAAACCCACCGGCATCTCCCTCGTCAACCCCTGGGAATTCTCTCCCTAAAACCTTCTATCATTTACTCCTCACATGACCAAGCACCTCCTCTCCCTCCTCGCGACGGTTCCTCTCTTCATCCAACCCCTCCTCGCCGAACCACCCGCCGCCCTCCCGCTCTGGCCTAACGGCGCCCTTGGCTCCGAATCCCGCCGCACCGAACCCGAGAAACTCGAAGGCAGCAACGTCACCAACGTTCACAACCCCTCCATTACGCCCTATCTCCCGACTCCCGAAACCAACACTGGCGTCGCCGTCATCATCGCCCCCGGCGGCGGCCATTCCAAACTCTGCCTCGGTCACGAAGGTTATGCCCTCGCCGAATGGTTCCGCGATCAAGGCATCGCCGCCTTTGTCCTCAAATACCGCCTCGCCCGCGACAAAGACTCCAACGGCGCTTACACCATCCAGGACCATGCCATGGCCGACACCCGCCGCGCTTTGCGCATCATCCGCAGCCGCGCCACCGAATGGAACATTAAACCCGACCACATCGGCATCCTCGGCTTCTCCGCCGGTGGCGAACTCGCCGCCTTCTCCGCCATGAAATCCGATTCCGGCAACTTAGACAACACCGATCCCATCGAACGCACCAGTTCCCGCCCTGACTTCCAAGCCCTCATCTATCCCGGCACTTCTCATCTCTTCACCGTCGAGAAAGGCATGCCTCCATTGTTCATTGCCTGCGGTTACAGCGACCGGCCCGACATCGCCAAAGGCATGGCCTCCCTCTACCTCAAATACAAGGAAGCCGACGTCAAAGCCGAGCTGCACATCTACTCCAACGCCGGTCACGGTTTCGGCTACAAACCCGGCACCAAAACCGCCGCCGGTGCCTGGCCCTACCGGTTCCGCGAATGGCTCACCGACAGCGGGTTTATCCCGTCCAAATCCTGAGAACCGCGAAGTTCGTTCAACCAATGATCCATCGCGCCATCTTCTCTTTTATCTTGTTGGTAAGTTTATCCACCCAGGCTCAATCAGTCGAACCACAAGTTCAAATCGTCCCTCCATCAGACTACCAATCCCGCGATGCCGAAGTAGAAGCCTTGCATCAACGTCTGGAAAAGGAAAACCCCCGTCGCTTTCAAGCCCGCACCTTTGAACATGCCGGCCGGGAAGTGCGCTATCGTTGGTTCACTCCGAAGTCAGCCGACGGACGATTGCCACTTATCATCACCCTACACGGCAGCTCCGGCAAAGGCAGCGACAACCTCACCCAACTCACTGGCGGCAACGCCACCCTCAGCGCAGGCGTCTGGGCGAGCCCCGAATCCCAAGCAAAACACCCCTGTTTCGTCCTCGCCCCCCAATGCCCACCGGGCGAAATGTGGACTCACACCGCTTCCTGGACTTCGCCCGACCATCCCCTCGCACCCCAACCCGCCCCTGCCCTCGCCGATGTGATGGCCTTGCTCGATGAACTCCTCAAAACCCACCCCATCGACCCCACCCGCATCTACCTCGCCGGTGCATCCATGGGCGGTTACGGCACCTGGGACTGGATCGTGCGCGAACCCCAACGCTTCGCCGCCGCCATCCCCGTCTGCGGCGGCATGCCCGAAGGTCAGGCTGCCCAACTCAAGCGCCTTCCCCTGTGGATCTTCCACGGCGAAAACGACAACATCGTGCCCGTTGCCGAATCCCGACGCGCCTTTGCCGAAATCACCGCCGCCGGAGGGCACCCCCGTTACACCGAGTTCGCCAAAGGGGCCCATCGAATCTCCGTCTATGTTTGGAGCGATCCAAAGATTGCCGAATGGCTCTTTGCCCAAAAACGAAAACCATCCAATTTCAAAAATTGATATCCCTGTTCTTTGTCCCGTCTCCGGCTAAACTCCCGTTCCATGACCCAGCAATCGCGCCAAGCCATCATCCAATTGCTTTTTCTTGCCCTCTACCGGGACAACCACGTCTCCCTCGCGGAAGACCGCGTCTTCAACGACGCCCTTGAATCCCTGGATTGGGAATCCGCCTCGTCACGCGAGAGCTTCATTTTCACCTCCTTCGACATCGCGCGCGAAGCAGCCATCGATCCCGAAAAAGCCGAAGCCCTTTTCCATCAACTCACCTCCACCATCAACGAGCAAGGCGGTTCCACCGAAGCGTTTACCTGGCTTTCCAAAGTTCTTTCCGTCGATGGACTTACCAGCTCGGAAGAGCGCTTCTTGAACCGCATTCAATCCGCACTTTTCCCGGAGTCGTCCGACATCAATTAGTCGGCGCTACAACTCGCCAGCATCACCGCTCGATCAGGTGTCCCATGCGTTTCCAGATGATTGTGCGCAAAGTTACCCCCGGTGTAAAACAAGTGCCATAAACCATCCCGCTTCACCATCGCATGAGGCGCATGGAGGATGTAACTCGCCACCGTCACCTTGGCCTCATCCCGACTGATCAACGGCTTCCTCAAAGGCCTTTCCCAATGAATCCCATCCGTCGAAAAACACGGTTCAATATCGATCGTCTGGGCACCCAACCGGTAATGGCCCAAGAGACCAATCCTTCCCTGTTCCGTGTGCGTCACGGATAAATAATAAAACTGCAAATCATGCGGATCGCGCTCATCGGGAACCAGCACCCGTCGGCGATCGCCCCACCTCAAACCATCCTCGCTCACATAGCGGTCAATCACCCTCACCATACCAGCAATGTTATCATTCGCGGCATAACGTGGATCATCCTTGCCCACCTGAATCAGCCCCACCGTAAACATCTCAAAGCTACCGTCCGGCAATTGATAAACATTCGTCGCGTCATTGGTGATCAATCTTGACGGAGCCAAATCCTCCCCATCCGCCGGAGCCGCCTTCCTTTTGGCAAACCGTTTCAGCCCCAACTCCAGCGCCACCTTGCCATCCACCGCCCGATCCGCCGGATGATAGATGCAAGGTTGCAACGCGTTCACCACCTTGAACGCCCGCCCGTCATCACTGTCTGCCGCCAAGTAACGCACAATGCCCTCCCCATGCGCCCAAAAATAAATCCTCGTGCGCCCGTCCTTTAGTCGCAACGTCACCCCCTGCACCGGATGCCATCCCTCAGGCAAACCTCCGATCGCCAAAGCCGCCTTTTCATCCGGCTCTCCCGGAGTGCATACCGCCAGCGTGCGCTTCCATTCGCCTCCCACCTTGCCTTCGTGAAACCCCATCTGTTTGAACTTTGATTTCGGCACTGAAACGCTGGTCCATATTCTCCATCGATCCCCCTCAATCGCCTCCACCGTGCTGGTAAAATTCTGCACCCAACCGCCCGCAGGCTCGCCCTCATGCCGAAACAACTCCCCATGCTTTTTCCACTTCGCGTCCCATAACCATTGCGGAGCCGATCCTTTGGCCATTCCTGATCCCGCCCCAACGAAAAATCCCAGACCCATCATCCCGCATCGTCCCAAAAATTCACGCCTGTATTCCCCTGTGGTGGATCCGCTCATGAGATACCTCAACGTCCTCAAGCCACAAAACTTTCGACCACACGCGGTCATCCACTTGGCCGCCCAATTGCTAAAGCTTCACCTATCCGCCATTGCCAACCACTTTGCCGCAACGTATTTACTGAAGTAACTCACGAACATGCAGGACCTTCACATCCACCTCGGCGGTGCCGTCCCTTCCTCCGTCCTCTGGGAAACCCTCTGCGACAACGGACTGCAAACCGAGTTTGTCGATTTTGCCACCTTCCACGACTCCCTCACCGCGCGTCCCGACGAAGTCAAATCCCTCGACGATTTCCTCGGTCGTTACTTTCAAGTCACCGAAGAAATCCAGTCCTCCCCCTCCGCCGCCAACGTCTCCGCCTATCAGGTCGTCGCAAAAGCCTACCGACGCGCCAAAGTCACCTCCCTCGAACTGCGCTTCAATCCCCACAAACGCATGCGCCATGGACTCCACACCATGGACGCCATCATCCTCGCCGTCATCCAGGGCCTCGAACGCGCCTCCCTCCACTACGGCGTCGCCACCGGCATCATTCTCTCGCTCGGACGCGACCTCCCCCTCGACGCCAACTGGCAGATCATCGAAGCCGCCATCAAATGGCGCAGCCGTGGACCCTTGAACGGAGCCAGTGGCGTCGTTGGCATCGACATGGCCGGACCCGAATCCCGCGCCCTCGAACTCGACCCCGACTGGCTCAGCGAAACCACCACCATGATGCACCAGGCGCGTGCAGCCGGACTGAAGATCACCTATCACATTGGCGAAAGTCCCAGCAGCGGTCCGCAAGGCATGCTGCGCGTGCTCGAAAACATTCAGCCTGATCGCATCGGACACGGCATCGAACTGCGTCACGCCACCGGCACCACCAAGGCCTCTCTCGTCCACCTCCTGCGCCAAAACAGCGTGTGCCTCGAACTCTGTCCAACCGTAAACATCGTCACCCGCGTCATTCCCGACATCACCCACATCGCCCAGTTTGTGCGTGAGCTCGCCGCTTCAGACATCCCCTTTTGTATAAACACCGACAACCCCTATCTCATTCACACCAACCTCAAACGCGAACACGAAATCATCGGCGCCGAACTCGGCAACGAGTCCACCGCCCTCCTCGCCCTGAGCGCCCAGCACGCCAGCCGCCACCACTTTCTCAGCGAGTAGGTCTGCCGTGAGTGACACAGGCTTGCAGCCTGTGGGTGAGCCGGGCATTCTGCCCGGCTTCCCTTTCAGTGCACATAGATACCTCCCCCCCGCAGATGCCATCTGCATTGACAGGCATTTTACCTGTTCCTCTGCCGTGGTCCTCCACTCCGCCACCCACCTTGCCTTTATCTTCTCTGTGATCCTTCGTGGCCACAAAAAGAATCCCCCAAAATCCCGTGCCATTTCCCCAATCCCGACGATAGTCCGCTTTCCATGCCATTTCGTTCCCTCGGGTTAGACCCCCGCATTCTCCAAGCCATCCAAGAAGCCGGCTACACTGAACCCACCCCCATCCAGGCCGCTGCCATCCCGCAGATCCTCACCGGACAAGACCTCATCGGCATCGCCCAAACCGGCACCGGCAAAACCGCCGCCTTCACCCTGCCCATCCTCACCCACCTCGCCAGCCTTCAGGGCCAGGGCCGCATGCGCAGCACCAAAGCCCTCATCCTCGCCCCCACCCGCGAACTCGTCGCCCAAATCAAAGACAACATCGACGCCTACGCCAAACACCTCCCCTTGCGCGTCGCCATGATCTTCGGCGGCGTCGGCGAACGCCCCCAAATCCAGGCCCTGCGCGACGGAGCCGACATCATCATCGCCACCCCCGGCCGTCTCATCGACCTCATGGGCCAGCGCCACGGCAACTTCAGCAATCTCGAATGCCTCGTCCTCGACGAAGCCGACCGCATGCTCGACATGGGTTTCCTCCCCTCCATCAAGCGCATCGTCAAAGCCCTCCCCTCCCGGCGTCAGACCCTTATGTTCTCCGCCACCCTCAGCCGCGAGATCGAAGCCCTCACCCACGAATTTCAGCAGCGACCCAAAACCGTCCAGATTGGCAAACGCTCCAACCCCGCCGAAAGCGTCACCCAGCTCGTCTACGAGGTCCCCCAACACCTCAAATCCCCCCTTCTCCTCCACCTCCTCGTCGACCCCTCCTTCAACACCGTCCTCGTCTTCGCCAAAATGAAGCACGGGGCCGACCGCATCGCCCGCTACCTCGACAGCTACGGCGTCAAAACCGCCACCCTTCACTCCAACCGCACCCAAAACCAGCGCCTTCGCGCCCTTGCCGACTTCAAAAGCGGCGCCGTTCGGGTGCTCATCGCCACCGACATCGCCGCCCGCGGCATCGACGTCGACGGCATCTCCCACGTCATCAACTACGACTTCCCCAAAGCCCCCGAGGACTACATCCACCGCATCGGCCGCACCGGCCGCGCCCAGGCCATCGGCGACGCCATCAGTTTCGTCACCAAAGAAGACCACGGCTCCCTCAAGGCCCTCGAACGTTTCATCAACCGCGGCCTCATCCGCAAACAAGCCGAAGGATTCGACTACACCGTCTCCCCCGGTGCCAATCACGACGTCGCCCAGCGCGAACGCAAACCCCGCCAGCCCGGCGACCAAAACCAAAGCACCCGCAACAGCCGCCCCAATCGCAGCAACCCCATCAACCCTCGCGGCAGAGACAGCCAGCGCAGTAGCGGCGGTGGCACCGGTGGAGGCAGTGGACAAGGTCAGGGTCAAGGCAACCGATCCAATCGTCCCAACCGCCCCGAACAAACCGGCGGCCTCCGTCGCGGCGAATCCCCCCGCCCTCCCCGTTCCCCGCAATCCTGACGCGCCGCTTACCGACGTTTCGTCTCATACCCTGGAGCGCCGACGTTTCGTCGGACATTCCTCCTCAATCGGACTACCGACGTTCCGTCGGTCTTGAGATCCGCCGTCCCATCCTCAAAATCCTTCAAGAAACTCTCACAACCCAGTTGACGACGTCCCTCCACTGGTGCTAACTAACGGACGCTTCAACGCGAACCAAGAGTCGCGTTGAACGATTTGGAGAGATGGCTGAGTGGTCGAAAGCACATCTTTGCTAAAGATGCGTAGGAGTAATCTTACCGAGGGTTCGAATCCCTCTCTCTCCGCCACTACTACTGCACAGCAGATCCTCCAATCGCAGCCATCGTGGCTGCCAATATTGTCGGCCAATTTCGCATCGGACCGCCACTTTCCAAAACCCGTTCACAAAGCCGCACGAAAGAATATCCGTCGATTAAGACGTCCACTTCGGACTTTGCATAGAATCCATAAAGGGCAGCGAACGCATTATTCGAAACCATGCATCGCCCTCAACCTCAACTTCATGCGCACCATGATGAAACCCTTTCTGCTTTCGCTGCTGTTTTTCCTTTCGGCATTCTCTACGACCCATGCCCAGCTGGTGCGGGTTGCCAACACCACGCTTAACCTCCCCGCGGAACTCCCCTCTGCCACCGGCTACATCACCGAAAATGCACTCGGTTCACTGACTTTCTCCAGTCCAATTGATGTCGCATCTCCTCCAGGCGTCACCAACCGTCTCTTCGTCATCGAACGCAATCTCGGCATCCAAATCGTGGATCTGGACACCATGACCAAATCCACTTTCCTTCCCCTCAAGGACTATCTCGACGACGAAGGCACCCCCCTTCGCACCGAAAGCGAAAGCGGCATCCTCAGCCTCGCCTTTCACCCCAACTACAACCAAAACGGCTACTTCTACATCTTCTACAGCCTCGCCATCAACAATCAACTCCACCAACGCGTCACCCGCTTCACCGCCTCAGGAACCCCCGGCAACTTCAACGCCGCCACCGTCGCCAATGAAGAAACCGAAGCCCCGCTCATCACCCAGCGCGACGAAGCCGGCAACCACAACGGCGGCGACCTCGCCTTCGGACCCGACGGCTACCTCTACATCTCCGTCGGCGACGAAGGCCCCCAAAACGACGGCGCCGACAACGCCCGCCGCATCGCCAAAGATTTCTTCGGCGCCATCCTGCGCATCGACGTCGATAAAAAACCCGGCTCCCTCCCACCCAATCCGCACGACGAAAGCAGCACCGACACCGTCGGCGACAGCGCCATCACTGCCGACAGTTACGCCATCCCCCCCGACAACCCATTCCTCCCACTCGCCCAAGGCACCGGCGATGCCACCTACAACGGCTTCACCTTCCCCAAAACCGCCATCCGCACCGAATTCTACGCCATCGGCTTCCGCAACCCCTGGCGCATGTCCTTCGATCCCCAAAGCGGACGCCTCTTCTGCGCCGATGTCGGCCAAAACAACCGCGAAGAAATCAACCTCATCACCCCGGGCTTCAACGGCGGCTGGTCCTGGCGCGAAGGTCTCCAGCCCCACACCCCCGCCCTCGCCCCATTCGCCCCGCCAGAAGGTTGGACCAGCAATCCTCCCATCTACGACTACGGCCGCACCGCCAACTCCCTCCCATCCAATACCGTCATCCACGGCACCTCCGTCACCGGCGGCCTTGTCTACCGCGGCGACCGCCTGCCCGAGCTTGCCGGCAAATACCTCTTCTGCGACTACAATTCCGGCTTCATCGTCGCCCTCACCGAACAACCCGACGGCACCTGGGCAGGCGGCGACGGCTTCGGCCAACAACTCGCCACCGACAACGGCATCTCCGGCTGGGGATACGACCCACGCAACGGCGATGCCCTGCTCTGTGATATCACCGGCAACGAGGTCAAACGTCTCGCCCGTAGTGGCACTACCGGCACTGAACCACCCGCCACCCTTTCCGCCACCGGAGCCTTCTCCGACCTCACCACCCTCACCCCCAACCCCGGCCTCGTCGCCTACGCTCCCAACGTGGATTTCTGGAGCGACCACGCCACCAAATCACGCTGGTTCGCCATTCGCAACCTCACCGACACCATCACCTTCTCCCCCGACACCCCATGGACCTTCCCCACCGGCATGGTCTGGGTCAAACACTTCGACATCAACACCACCCGCGGCGACCCCGCCACCAGCCGCCGACTAGAAACCCGCTTCCTCATCAAAACTGCCACCGACATCTACGGCCTCACCTACAAATGGCGCGAAGATCAATCCGACGCCGACCTCGTCCCCGAAGAAGGCCAGACCGAACCCATCCCTGCCTCCAGCCCCACCCAAACTTGGCGCTACCCCAGTCGCAACGAATGCCGCACCTGCCACACCCCTGTCGGCGGCTACGCCCTCAGCTTCAACACCCAACAGATGAACCGCTTCTTCGAATCCCCCACAACTACCCAAAACCAAATCGCCGCACTCAGCAACGCCGGCTATTTTTCCCAACCGGTCACCAACACCCACATCCTGCCAGCCCTGGCCGCCGCCGATGACCAAAGCGCCTCCCTTGAATGGCGTGTCCGCTCCTACCTTGAAGTCAACTGCGTCCAATGCCACCAACCCGGAGGCCCCTCCACCGGATCCTGGGATGCCCGCTCCACCACCCCCACCGATCTCGCCAACCTCATCCGTGGACCCCTGGTCAACGACGGCGGCGATCCCACCAATCGCTTCAGCATTCCCGGCGACACCGCCCGCTCCATGATCCTCAAACGTCTCCGCGGCGACGGCGTCCCACGCATGCCACCTCTCGCCACCACCGAACGCGACCTCGCCGCCGAACAACTCCTCACCGACTGGATCAATCTCGCACTCCCCTCCCGACAAAGTTACGCCGAGTGGCAGCAAGAGAACTTCCCCACTCCCGATGCCCCCAACTCCCAGCCAGGCGATGACGCCGACAACGACGGCACCATCAACCGCCTCGAATTCCTCCTCGGCCAGGATCCCCTCGCCATCAACCCGCCTTGGCAACCCACCCTGTCCACCACCAGCAGCCACATCTCCCTCACCTTCGAACACCCCGCCAACCGCACCGCCATCGTCGAAACCTCTCTCGACCTCATGAATTGGACCCCTTGGAACGTCCCCACCAACACTTGGCTAATCCCCGCCAACACTCAAACCCGCACCCTCACCACTCCCATTGACGGCCCCTCAAGATTTTTCCGAATCCAGCTTTCAGCCCCCTAATCCACAGCCGTAACCAGCCAAATATCTCTTCACGCCTAAAGGATTATCCCCATTTGTCCACCCCTCTTCACTTAAAATCATGCGACTTCGCCGTCACTTCTGACTCAAAAACCAGCGCCTCCACTCTCAACGCATATACCGAGGTCACCTCATCCACGATTTGTAAACGACCCTGGATCTTCAAAAAACTCTCCTGATTGATTACCAGTCTCTGCGCCTCAAAGAGGGCCGACGGCACAAAGGCATTTCCAATCCCCGTTTCGTCCTCAAGACTGATAAACACATGCCCGTTGGCGGTGCCGGGACGCTGTCGGCAGATGACCAGCCCGGCAATCGTCACCAACTGACCATGCTGGCCTCGCGGCAGCTCAATGGCCCTCCGCACCCCCGGCAATGATGCCCGCATCAAGCGCATCGGATGCACCCCCACCGTCAACGCCACCGCCTGATAATCCGCTTCCAACCGCTCTTCCGGCGTCATTGCCTCCAGCACGTTGGACACGCTCGCTTCCGCTTCGCGTTGCTTCCACGAAAACAAATCCACCTCACGCTCGCGTTCCACCTCCCACAACGCCGAACGACGATGCCCGGCCAGCGCATTCAACGCCCCCGCCTTGGCCAGCACCCGACGCTCATCTCGCGGCAACGAACATCGCAACAACAAATCATCCAGACTCCCCCAAGCCATGCGCGACCTCTCCATCAACAACCGCTCCGCCGACTTGCGACTGAACCCACGCAACATTTTCAAACCCAGTCGAATCGTCTCATCATCCACCACTTCGCAGGCATACGCCGACTCCACCACACACACCGGCAACACCCGCAACCCATGATGCCTGGCATCACTCACCAAGGTCGACGACGAATAAAATCCCATCGGCTGATTGTTCAACAACGCCGCCGTCAACTCCGCCAGCCGATGCGCCCTCAACCACGCACTCGCATAAGCCAGCAACGCAAAACTGATCGCATGCGATTCAGGAAATCCATACACCGCAAACGACTGGATCGACTGCACAATGCGCTCCTGCACATGACTATCCACCCGCCGCTCATCCATCGCCACACGCAGCTTCACCATCACCTTTTGCATCCGGTCCTGCGACCGATGAAAACTCAACGCGCGCCTTAACTCCTCCGCCTCACTGCCACTAAACCCCGCCACCGTCATCGCCATGCTCAACATCTGCTCCTGAAACAACGGAATGCCCAGGGTGCGCTTCAACACCGGTTCAAAACAATCCGCAATGTAATCCACCTTCTCCTTGCCCGCGCGCCGGTTCAAAAAAGGATGCACCATCTTGCCCACAATCGGCCCCGGACGAATGATCGCCGTCGCGATCACAATGTCATAAAAACACTTCGGTTTCAGACGCGGCAGGGTCGCCATCTGTGCCCGGCTCTCAATCTGAAAAACCCCCACCGTGTCCGCCCGCTGGATCATCGCATACGTCTTTTCATCATCCGCCGGAATGCGATGCAGTTCCACCGTGCGCGCCTCGCCGCGTGCCCTGCACGTCGCCAGCGTTTCCTCAATCACCGCCATCATGCCAAGCCCCAAGAGGTCCACCTTGATGATGCCCAGGTCTTCACAATCATCCTTGTCCCACTGCACCACCACCCGCCCCGGCATGCTCGCAGGTTCCAGCGGCACGATCCCATCCAACCCCTGACTGCACAACACCATGCCACCACTGTGCTGACCCAGATGCCGCGGCAAACCATACGCCGCCTGATACAGCTTCAACAACGCCGGTAAACGCGGATGCCCATCCGGCAATCCCGACCGCTTCAAATGATCCTTCAACTCCAGCGTATGCGCAAAATCCCCATGCCCAAACAAATCCGAAAACCGGCTCAACACATCCGGCGTCAACCCCAACACCTTGCCCATCTCACGCATCGCACTCTTCCCCCGATAAGTAATCACATTCGCCGTCATCGCCGCGCCATGCGGAGCAAAACGACGATACACCTCCTGGATCACCCGTTCGCGTTTCTCCCCGCTCGGCAGATCCAGATCAATGTCCGGCCACGTCTTGCGACCCTCACTCAGAAACCGCTCAAACAACAACTGCCCCGCAATCGGATCCGCATTGGTGATGCTCAACGAATAACACACCGCACTATTCGCCGCACTGCCCCGACCCTGCACCAAAATGCCCTCGTCCCGACAAAAATTCACCAGATCCCAGATCACCAAAAAGTAACCGCTGAACCCCAGCTTGGTAATAAGTGCCAGCTCCTTGTCCAACTGCCTGCGCACCTTCTCACTAACATCAGGAAAACGCCGACCCGCCCCCGCATAAGTCACTTCGCGAAGATACGAAGCCATATCATGCCCCTCCGGCACCTGATAACTCGGAAACTCATATCCCAAATCCTCCAACGTAAACTCCAACAGGTCCGCCACCCGCTGCGTGTTGTCCACCGCCTGCGGCAGATCCGCAAACAACTCCCGCATCTGCGCTTCACTCTTCAACCCCCGCTGCGAGTTCGCCGCCAAAATCAAACCCGCCTCATCCAATGTCGTATGATGCCTCAAACAACTGAAGGCATCCAGCAACAAGCGCCCGTTCATGCGACTGTAACACACCCCATTCGAAGCCATCAACGGCACCCCAAACCGCTCCGCCAGTTCCACCAATCCATCCACCCGCTTCTTGTCCTTGCGCAGCCGATGCCTCTGCACCTCCACCGCCACATGATCCCGACCAAAAATCCTCACCAATTTTTCCACCACCCCCGGCGCATCCCCTTTCCCATCTTTACCTATCATCGCCCTCGCCAAAGGCCCCTCCTCATCCCCGCTCAAGGCCAACAATCCTCCCGCATGTTCTGCAAGCTCATCCCATAACACACGACTCTCTCCCTTCGCCGCCCGCAACTTCGCCCGCGTCAGCAACCGGCACAAATGTTGATACCCCTCCCGCGTTCGCACCAGCACCGGCAACACCGTCACATCCTCCATCGTCAACTCCGCCCCCACCAAACCGCGCAAGCCCAGCTCACCCGCCTTGTGATGCACCCGCGCACTGCCATAAACCCCATCCCGATCACACACCGCCATTTGCCCCATGCCCAGCTCCGCCGCACGCGTCACCAACGCCTCCGGCGACGACGAACCTCGAAGAAAACTAAAAGCACTGCGCGCATGAAGTTCCACAAAAGCCATATCATCCTCTCCCTCCGCTCAACCAAACAAACCATCCAATACCCAGCCCTGTTTCTCGCGAACGAGTTGATACAAAGCCCCGTCATCGACCGCCACCTCCCACACCTCGCGCTCCCATGCACCACTATTCCACCAGTCCCCCGACACCAACCACGGCCCACCCGCCGCCGTCACCTTCAACCATCCACCACCACCCACCTGCAACGCCTCCGGTCTCCCTCCCTCATCCAAACCCACCAGCACCGGCCTCACCGGACGATACCGCCTCAACGGCAGCCCATTCGACATCAACAAGCGCTCTTCTGATCCCGGTAACGACGCCTCCGCAGCCGCCACCGGCTCCAGATAGTTCACCAAGGTAAACGCATCCGGTCGACGACTCGGCAGCATCTTCACCCTGCCCACCTGACCCGCCCCCAGCAAGGCCTCCAGCTGCCCCAAGGTCTCCGCCAGGCGGTTCGGATCACGCAAACCTCGTTCAAACAATCCCGACTGCTGTCCAAACGGACGCACCGACACCAACTCCAAAGCAACTGCCACAATCGGCGCCCCCGCACTCACGCCCTCCAGATGCGTGTGCAACAACCGCAACAACAACGCCGCATTCCGCGTCGGCTCCGCCACTCGCAGGGTGTTTTCATAAACCGTGCGATCATCAAACCGCAACTGCACCCACTGCGCCGAAGCCACCAGCCACGCATCCGCCAGCCTCCCACAAAGATCATCCAGAAGACGCCTCAATAAAAACAACAGCGGCTCCAGACACTCCACCGGATGCTCCAGCTCCACCTCCTCGCGATACCCCACCACCGGACACACCCTTTTTAACAACCGCCCGCGTCCCCCGCGACACAGATCCCACAACCACAAGCCCTCCTGCCCCAGCCGCAACGCCATCTCCGCACGCGGCAACGCCGCCAGTTGCGCCAGCGTCCGAATGCCCCACAAACGCAGCACCTCCATCACCTCCCGCGATGGCTTCAACACACTCAAAGGCAAATGCTGCAACAACTTCGCCCCATCCTCCGCATCATCGCCCAACGTCAACACCGGCCGCGCCGCAAACGCCGCCAGGATCGCCAGATCCGCTTTGCACGCCATCCCCACCCGCACGCCCAAGCGCTTCTCGCGCAACCACTCGCGCATGCGCTGACCCGCCTCCCTGCTGTCGCGCTTCACCTCCGCGAAACTCGATCTCGACAAATCCAGCACACACAACCCCGGCTGCGTTGACTCATAATCCGGCGTCCACAACGACGCACATGCCAGCAACACCTCCTGCGCCGCCCGCTCCCCCTGCGCATCCCGCCGCAGCAATTCCAAACGCGGACACCGCGCCAACGCCTGCGACGCCGTCATTCCCGCCACCACCCCCTGCGCTTCCGCGCGACCATTCGCATGCAGCACCCGCCCCTTGTTCTCCATGTCCTCATCCTCACCATTAGAACCATCACCATCACCATCCAACACCGCCACCCATCGCTTCGAAAAAGCCTGACGACACAACACCGCCTGCAAATGAAAACGCGGCAGCCACAACGCCGCATAAAACGCTGAAAGACCTCCTTTCATCACCCCGCCTCCGCCATTGAGTTTAGTCGACGCTCCAAGCCCTTTCTCCCGCCCCGCTGCTGCACCCTGCCGCGCAACTCTGACAGCAAACCCTCACGCGACCCATCCAACGCCTCCACCGCATGTGTCTCCTCCAAAAACAACCTCGCCCGAGCACACGGCACCATCTGAAACGACGTAAACGCACACAACAACGTCCCCGCCTTCTCCGCCAGCATGCGCAAGCGATGCCATGCAGGCGCAGGAATCTGCCGCAACGCCTGCGCCGGACAAAACTGCAAATCCAACAACACCCGCGTGATGTTGCCATCGCGAAGCAACAAATCCGCCGCCCGAATCGCCCGGTTCGCATCCCGACACCGCACCCACAACAAACGGTTCAGCGTCTCCATCGAAGCACTCGCAGGATCAAACGCATCCGCCCCATCCACCAACGCCACCCTGGGTCGCAAGCTTTCCCGTTCTGCCTCCATCAACGCCAGCAACAACAACCCCGCCCCCGCACTGCCCCGCTCATCCACAATCTCCGCCACCGTTCCCTGCATCAGCCGCATTCCATCCAGACAAGCCCACCCCGTCTGAATCGCCCCCATTTCTCCCCCCGACGAAAGCGCATGCGCATGCGCCTCCGGGTATTGCTCCCGCAATACTTCACGCAAAGAAATCACATTGGCCGGGATCATAGTGTTCTTTTGAACATATTTCATAAGCATAGTATCTGCAATCCTTATGAACCGAAAGTTTCTGCGGTCCCCTAAAACCGTCGGCAACCACCGGTTTTTTTGTCTTCACCAATACCAAACACGGATGTTCCGCCCATGAGTTGATCCGCAAACAAGAACCTGACAAACACAACCTTGACTCATCGGATAAGGGCACCACCCTTGCGCTGACGGCAAGCCAATCTCGCCAACTTCGACTTGGCTCATTCCCTGCGTTGATGGCTGCCACATCAACCCCCGCCATGGACACGCTTCAAACCTTCCTCTTCGCCCATCCGCTCGCACTCCTCACCCTGGTCATCGCCCTCGGATATGCGTTGGGAGAAATCCGCCTGCCAGGCAATTTCCGATTCGGCATGGCAGCCATCCTTTTCGTGGGGCTCGCCTTCGGATTCTGGAATCCCGCGTTTGGTCATGCCATTCCGGAACTGATCCAAACGCTCGGACTCGCGATCTTTGTCTACTGCGTTGGACTGGAAGCCGGACCCGGTTTTTTCCGCTCGCTGGGCAAATCAGGACTGCGCGTCAACCTGATGGTGGTCCTCTGCATCAGCAGCGGTGCCGGGCTCATCTGGCTCTGCATGCGCAGCCAGCTGGCCAGCAAAGAACTGCTCACCGGACTGCTCTGCGGCTTGATGAACAACACCCCCGCCCTCGCCGCCGCCACCGATTCCATCCGCCGCATCAGCAGCGACCCCGAACTGCCCAACCAGATCGTCGTCGGATACGGCATCGCCTACCCCTTCAGCCTCATCGCCTTGCTGATTTTTTACCATTTGCTCTGCCGCAGAGCCTTCGGCCCCTCCGCCATCGCCCCGCCCAGTTCGTCTCATACCGACGTCGCCGACACCTTGAAAGTGGAGCAACTGCCTGCTGACAAAGACCATTGGCTTGCCGAAGAAATCACCCAAAAAACCGGCCTTCTTCTCTCCCGTGTGTTTCATACCGACACCAACGCGGAAGTGGTCCATCCCACCACCCGCATTCATCAAGGGGCCCGCCTTGTCGTCATCGGCAATGCCGAGCAACTGGCCGATGGTGCCCGGCTGCTGGGCCGCTTCTCCGGCGGCACCTTCGAGACCCGGCAAAAAGGTTTCACCGTTCATCGTTACGTGCTCTCCAATCCGAAACTGGCCGGACGCAGCCTTGGCGAGATCGCCGATCACCTGGAAAAGATGGACGGCGTCCTCACCCGCGTGCGCCGCGGTGATGTCGAGCTTTCCGTCAACCGCAACATCCGGCTTCTGCCTGGAGATCGGGTCCGCATCGTTGCCAAACAGGGTCAGGAAGGTGACATCAAAAAATACATCGGCGACTCCCTGCATGCCCTCGGGTCACAAGGGTCACTCACCTTTGTCCTTGGCATCTTCCTCGGCCTCGTGTTCGGCGCGATTCCCCTAGCCCTGCCCGGGTTGTCAAATCCCCTCAAGCTCGGCGCCGCAGGCGGGCCACTGGTCATCGCCCTTCTCTTTGGTTACCTTGGCCGCACCGGACCACTCATCTGGAACATCCCCTTTTCCAACAACCTCGCCCTGCGTCACCTTGGTATCGCGCTGTTCTTCGCCGTCGTCGGCTGCCGCGCAGGCGGTGGCCTTTCCGCCGTGTTCAACCTTCAAGGCATGATGCTGGTCGCCACCGCCGTCTCCATCGTCTTGCTGTTTCACTTCATGCTCTGGCTGCTGCTGCGACTCAGCGGCGAGCGCAATCTCGGCGCTTTCCTCGGCTTCAGCGCCGGCATGCAAACCCAGCCCGCCGCCCTCACCTTCGCCTCCCACCGCATTCCCGGAGACGCCGTCCCGATCAGTTACGCCACGGTATTCCCCCTCGCCCTGGTGTTGAAGATCATCATCGCGCAACTGTTGGTGCTTGGCTGATGATGAAAGCACTTACTTCTTCATCTTCACCAACACCCGCAGTCGCTTGTGCTGATAAGTCCCGGCATTCTGCGTAAACGTCCAGTCGCGCGACTGCCCCGTGCTGTTGCCAATACCAATATCAGCGCTCTGCGCAGCATTCCAATTGTTGATGGCAAACAAGGTTGTGTTGCTGCCATGATGATGGATCTGCATCGAACCATAACCCGCCTCCGCACCTGCGATCAGATCCCCCGAATCATACAAGGCATCCGAGGCATTGGGCACCCCGACCCCATTCGCCGGACCATAATTGCCCGGCCAGAACTCCACATTCAACAAGTCGCCCACCTCGCCATTTGGCAAACCCGGCACATTGCTCAACACCCGCGCGTTTTTGATAACTTGCTGAAACGAGGCCCCTGAAGCAGCCGTTGGAATGCCCAGCTTCTTCAGTTCATTGGTCAAAGCATCCGCCGAAACATAACAGTATTTCAACGCCCCACTGCTATCTCGCAAATCCACAAACCATGCCACGCGTTCAACCGTTCCTTTAATCTTATCCGAGTTATCCACATCATAAATAGGAGCACCACTAAGTTTCGACAAATCCATATCATAAAGCACCTCATACTCCGCCGCTTCAGCCACCTTTTCCTTGAGCATGTCCTTGATCCTGATCTCCCCCGCCTTGAATGGATAGGCTGGCAATCCCACCGAGTTCACCAAGTTGGGCTGCGCCGCTTTGTTGAAACCAAAACGCACCGCCGTCGGCTGCTTGACTCCTGCCGCCGACAACACCACGTCGCTTCCTTCAATCACCGCGTCCGCTTTCACATAGCCCGTGTCCTCACCCACAATCTCAAACCAGTCGAGCGGCTGTCCATTGCGCGATTTCAGACCACCTGCCACCTGATCAAACGTCACCCGCAACTTGCCGGGTTCCTCCTTCAACGCCTTGAACACGGGACCTGAAGCCACCACTTCCTCACGACCATAAGTCCCCTTCAAAGCCAGCAACGCCAGCCGCTTCCCCACGTCCTGTTTGTTCTTCGGATGAATGTCATTCAAGTCAGCAATGTCCATCGTTGAAACGATCCCGGTATTAGGAATTTCCAGTGCTGCGTATTGCGCCTCCCAAAAAGTCGGCAACACCAAGGGATCTTCCTGACCGTAGAGAAACGGCGCAATTTGCACATAATAAAATGGGAACTCGCCCTGATTCCATACTTTGCGCCAGCCGCCCACCAACGCCTTCATCTTCTCCGTATACAAACTTCCTTCCCCATGATTGGATTCGCCTTGATACCAAATCGCCCCACGCATCGCAAACCCAACGAACGGATGCACCATTGCGTTGTAAAGTGTGGTTGGCTCGCCGTGGGTGGTGAATGGCAGCAACGCAGTTGGAAAAGCGGGTGATGGCAACACCGCTTTACCCGATCCCAGCGCCTCGCGTGCGCTCTTGCTCCAGACTTCCAAATCGGCCAGATGCTTCTCCATCAACTGCTGGTATTGCGGATGCGTGGGTTGTTTGATCTGAATCAGCTGTTGGATGTCCTTCAATCTCTCGATCCCTTCAAAACCCGTCGCCGGCACCCAAGGCTCGATGCGCGTCCCACCCCACGATGCATTGATCAATCCAATCGCCACCCCCAGCTCCTTGTGCAGTTCGCGCGCCATGAAATACCCCGCCGCCGTGAAGCCTCCGACCGTGTGAGGATTGCACACCTGCCACGTTCCTTTGAAATCCGTCTGCGGTGTGCTCGCCGCAATCAGTGGCACCTTGATATGGCGGATCGCCGGAAAATTCGCCGCCGCGATTTCCTTTTGTGGATCAAGACTGCTCTGCACCGCCCATTCCATGTTGGATTGACCTGAACAAACCCAAACCTCGCCCACCAGAATGTCGCTGACTTTCACCACATTGGCACCCTTCACCGTCATTTCAAACGGTCCACCCGCCGCCACCGGATGCAGCTCCACACGCCATTCCCCTTTCGCATCCGTCACCGCATCCACCACCTTCCCATCACCAAGCTGCACGCTGACTTTCTCGCCCGCCTCCGCCCAACCCCAAACCGGCAGCTTCATGTCCCGCTGCAGAACCATGTGATCGCCAAAAATGGCAGGCAGTTTCACTTCCGCATGCGCCATTCCCAAACTCCAACTCACAGCCCCCCATGCAAAAGCAACAAAGAAGCAAAGCCGGTGGAACAGGGACGAAATCATTGGATGGCTACTTCAGCAAATATCCCCATCTCCAGCAATGCAAAAGGATGAGATTTTTGCTGAAGGCAACGCCTGCCCATTCGCTAAAACGTGACCCCAACCCTAACGCCAAATTCCTGCGGCGCACCTGGGGCTCCAGTTCGCACATCCGTGTTCATGTTGGAGTAATACTCTTCTTCGGCCAGATTGGTTCCATACAAAGCAATGCTCCAATTCTGTGCACGCCAGCCAACCGCCGCATTGACGAGTCCAAAACTCCCCTGGCGAAACTCGTCGCGATTAAAATCGTCAAACCAGGTCTCTCCAAGAATGAGATATTCAACCCGCACAAAAAAGCCCGCGTCGAGATGCAGGTCCAATGCAAGAGCCGCATCAAACTCAGGCACAAATGGCGGGGTATTCCCATCCAATGAACGCCCCGTCACCGGATCTTCGTAATCCGTCAACCGCGCATGCGCCCATCCAAACGACCCAAGGAAATCCAGTTGCGGCAACAGTTCCACCCGGCTTTCGACTTCGATTCCGTAAGTCCTCGCCTCCGCCGCATTGAACACCGCATAGTCAGTCACCCCGATGCTGCGTTCGACCTGATAGTTCTCAATGTCATGGTAAAACGCCGCCACATTGGCCACCACCCTGCCGTCCAGCCACTGGGTCTTCAGCCCCACCTCAGTCGCCCACAATCGCTCATCATCAAATTCCACAAAGCGTGCATCATCCACATAAGCACTGAAACCTCCCGGCTTGAAGGCATAGGTCGACTTCGCATAGATCATCATATCATCGTTCAGCTTCATATCGATGCCCACCGTTGGCGTTACATGAACCCACTCGTTCTCAAACTCCTGACGCGGCGAACGTTCGGCAATCTTGGTCAACGTCACCAACGTTTCAGGCGTCGGCAAGGGAGCCTCAAACGGCATCGCCCCAAAAAATCCCAAATCCGCGACCGCATTGATGGTCCCAAGCGGTTCAAAGTTCGTCACCGTCACCACGTCCGTGTCCGATGTCTTGTCGCGAACCATCTTGCGCCGCACCCAATCAAAACGCAAACCGCCATGCAACGTCAGCGGCTCCCAACCCGACCAGCTGCCTCCCGTAAAAAACGCCAGCGCATCCTCCTCAATGCGATGCGTCGTCACTTGTTGGATCGCGATGTCTGATTCCGACACCGAGGTCAAAACCACCCTTGGCACCCGCAGGGTAAATGGAATCGGAAACGGTAGTTGCGCCGCAATCGCCTCCCTCAAACCGGCGGCGGTCTCAGTGGTGATGTCCGTCTGCGTGATGGTCTGCTGCTGTGTGAAAATGTTGCGCAACCCGGTTCCATTGATCTCGCTGGTCGAACCATACGCCCCCACGTTCCACTGAAACGGCGAGTTCTTATCATTACTCGAAAAACGAAACTCCTGACTCCAGATTTCCTGATCCTGCTTGATGACTGACGACCCGAATGGATCACGCGTAAAATCGAGGTCGGTCAGATAGGGATCCAAGTCAAAGTTACGCCGCGAAGTGACGCTCAAGAATCGCCATGAGTCCGACTCATACGCGATGCGCAAAGCCTGATGATCCACCGTTCGATGCTGTGCCCCATCCACATCCGATTCCACCTCATAAAAATCACTCCGATCCAAAGACGTCAACCGCGGTGCCCCGTCATTGAACTCATCATATCCCCCCGTCAGACTCACCTCCCAACCATCGGCAGGTTCCCAAAACAACCCGCCTTGAAGCCCCCAGTGCTCCTGGTCATCAGCCCTCTTGTTCAACACCGGATTATACAGATACCCCTGCCGCGAATCAAACTGTCCCCCCAGCCGGAAATGAAGAACGTCATTCACAATCGGTCCCATCAGATACCCTTCCGCATCATGCACTTCATACGATCCAAACCCGTATTCCAATGCCCCCTTTAATTCGTTGGTCGGTCTCAGGCTGCGCACATTGATCAAACCACCATAAGTATTGCGACCAACCACCGTCGGTTGCGGCCCTCTCAATACCTCCACACTGTTCACCGCCATCAGATTCTGCGCATACGTAAACGTCTCTCCAAACGGCACATCATCCACATAGACCGTCGTTGCGGGCGCACCGAAAAAAACGGTGTTCGTCAGACCGCGAACCGAATACACATCCCCAAAAGAACGCGAACCTGAATCCGTCGCGCTCTGGTTGGGAGTCAGCCGCACAATATCCTGAGGCTCCCTGATTCTGAAATTCACCACGTCCTCCTCCGTTAGCAAACTGGCGCTCACCGGTTGGTTCTGCGCATCCGGCAACGCCTCCCCGATCACCAAAACCTCCATCAATTCCCCCGCTTGAGGTTTCGCCGTTTCCTCTTGGGACATGGCCTCGGAGGTCATTCCCAAAAGCATCACCGTCCCCAATGTTATATATGCTGATATGCGCATATATATCTTATAGCCAACCGCGCACAATCCACAACAAAAAAATCACTTCTCCGCCCCGGCCAAACTACCCCTTGCTATCTCTCATAACAGGAGTCTTGTTAACCATGAATACCATGTCTCCAACGAGAGGACAGTCTTGAGTATGGTTGCGCCACTGGGGCGCATTGCTTTTGTCGGGGGTTACGAGCCGAGGCGCTGCGGCATTGCCACCTTCACGCATGATTTGTGTGAAGCGGTCGGCAACGCGATCCCCACTGCCCAATGTTTTGCAGGTGCCGTCAACGACAAGCTCGAAGGTTACAAGTATCCACCGCGAGTGCGCTTCGAGATGCTCGAAAAAGATCTGGACTCCTACCGCCGCGCCGCCGATTTTCTCAACTTCAACAACACCGACGTCCTCTGCGTCCAGCATGAATTCGGCATCTACGGCGGACCTGCAGGTAGCCATCTTCTCGCCCTGCTCAAGGAGGTGCGCATGCCCGTGGTCACCACCCTGCACACCGTCCTGCAATCCCCGAATCCGGCCCAGCGCCAAGTGATGGAGGAACTGGTGCAACGCAGCGATCGCCTCGTGGTCATGGCCCGCAAAGGTGCCGACATCCTGCGCGACACCTATGCCGTTCCCGACGCCAAGGTCGACATCATCCCCCACGGCATCCCCAACATTCCGTTCAACGACTCCAGTTTTTTCAAAGCTCAATTCGGTGTTGAAGGCCGCATGGTGCTGCTCACTTTTGGCCTGCTTGGACCCGGCAAAGGCATTGAATATGCCATTGAAGCGCTCCCAGCCATCGTCAAACGTCATCCCAACGTCGTCTATCTCATCCTCGGTGCCACCCATCCGCATCTCGTCGCCCGGGAAGGCGAAACTTATCGACTCAGCCTCGAACGACTCGCCGAAGAACGTGGCGTCAAAGAGCACGTAATCTTCTACAACCGTTTCGTTTCGCTCGATGATCTCACCGAGTTCATCGGTGCCACCGACATCTATCTCACCCCCTATCTCAACGAAGCGCAAATCACCTCCGGCACCCTCGCCTATGTGTTTGGTGCCGGCAAAGCGGTTGTCTCCACGCCTTACTGGCACGCCACCGAACTGCTCGCCAATGACCGCGGCACTCTCGTGCCGTTCCGCAATCCGACCGCGATCGCCGATGGCGTCTGCGCTTATCTCGACGATCCCGAGCGACTCGACCGCACCCGCCATGACGCTTATCAGCTCGGACGCGAAATGATCTGGCCCGCCGTTGCCCAGCGTTATCTCGACACCTTTCAACACGCCCGCGTCGATCGCAAATCCGCCCCCCGCACCGCCTTCGCCGGTTGGACATTGGCCAGTCGACCCTATGACCTCCCGCCACTGCGACTCGACCACATCATTCGCATGAGCGACGGCACCGGCATCTTCCAACACGCCTCGTTCAACGTCCCCAATTTCCATGAAGGGTATTGCGTCGATGACAACGCCCGCGCCTTCATCCTCTGCAACCTTCTCGACGAACTCGGCGGCAAGCCCCCCGAAGAGAACCTCGATCAACTCGTCACCGGCTACCTCGCCTTCCTCTCTGCCGCCCTCAACTACGAAACCCGGCGCTTCCGCAACTTCATGAGCCATGGCCGACAATGGCTCGAAGACGCCGGCAGCGAAGACAGTCATGGTCGCTCCCTGTGGGCCCTCGGCGTCGGCGTTGGGCGAACCCGCAACGAAGGCCACCGACGCCTCTGCATCAAACTTTTCAACCACGCCCTGCCCGTGGTCGAAAACTTTTCATCACCACGCGCTTGGGCTTTCACCATCCTTGGCATCCACGAATACCTTCGCCAGCTTCCCGACTGTCCGGATCTCCATGCCGCACGCGAAATCCTCACGGACAAACTCGTCACCCTTTGGAAAAACTGCGCCACCGAAGACTGGCCGTGGTTTGAGAACATCGCCACCTATGACAACGCCCGACTCTGTCAGGCATTGATTCTCAGCGGCCAGTGGATGCCCCATCCCGAAGCGCTTGAGATCGGACTCAAATCCCTCACCTGGCTCACCTCTTTGCAGAAAACCCAGGCCGGCCATTTCCGTCCCATCGGCAGCAACGGCTTCTGTGTCAAAGACGGCATCCACGCCGATTTCGATCAACAACCCGTCGAAGCCCAGGCCATGGTTTCCGCCTGCCTCGAAGCCTTCCGCTACACCCAGGATCCCGCGTGGTCGAAAGAAGCCAAACGTGCTTTCGAATGGTTCCTTGGCCGCAACGACCTCGGACTCAGCCTCTACGACTCCAGCACCGGAGGCTGCAGCGACGGCCTTCATCACGATCGCGTCAATGCCAACCAGGGTGCCGAATCCTCCCTCGCCTTCCATCTCTCCCTTGCCGAAATGAATTACGCCGAACACCTCATCACCATGCCTCACAGCAACCCCTCATGATTTCGAGTCCCATCCACCTGCGCCGACACGAGATCATGCTGTTGCCCGAAAGCGCGCGCGTCATCATCCGACCCTTCATTCCATCCGAACCCCATCGCATCGCTGCGATCCTCGGACGCGCTCTTGCACTCACCGAGGAGGAAGTTACCGAGGAACTCGACGCCGTGCATCAGGAGTTCGACTCACGACACTTCGACATCGAAAGACAGCTGCTGGAACACTACCATAAAGTGGTTCCCCACATCGTCGACCAACACCCGCTTTCCCGACCAAGACAACTCCTCATCGGCGCTCTCTTCTCCGGCGAATACGCGCTGGAATCCGCCGCGCTTTTCAATCCCTCCATCGTCCCCCATCCCGATCAATCCGATGTCCCCGAGGGCGGACTACGATTCATCATGAGCCTGCGCGCCACCGGCGAAGGCCACATCTCCTCCATCGAATTCCGCTCTGGACTCATTGCGCCGGATGGCCACATCCATCTCGACAGCACCTCGCGTTTTGTCACCGTTCCCGAAGTGGTCGTCAACCCCAGCTACCGCAAGTCCAGCTTCATTCATAAGTTCCGCGAAATGGGATTCGACAACGCCTTCGCCGAGTCCGTCATGGCCCCGCTCGCGAACGACTTCACCCGTGATGATCTGAACCAAAGCGTGGGCACCGTTCGTCACGAAAACCAGCCCGCGAATCACGAACTCAAACGCACGCTTGAGTGCATTCAATGGCTCGCCGATTCCAACTACGAATTGCGCTTCCCTTCCAAACTTGGCATCAGTGAACGCATCATCTTTCCCGTCTCGCCCAATGAAAGCAACGGCATCGAAGACGCCCGTTTTGTGAAGTTCGTCGAAGATGACGGGTCCGTCATGTATTACGCGACCTACACCGCTTACAACGGTCGCGCCATCCTGCCCCAGTTCATTGAGACCAAAGACTTCCTGCACTTCCGCGTCATCACCCTCAACGGTGGAGCTGTTCAAAACAAGGGCATGGCATTGTTCCCAAGACGCGTCAACGGCCACTATGCGATGCTGTCCCGACAGGACGATGAGAACCTCTTCATCATGTTCTCCGACAACCTCCACTATTGGAACGATCCTCAACTTCTCGTTCGTCCCGCCGAAGTCTGGGAATCCGTCAAAGTCGGTAACTGTGGTTCTCCCATCGAGACCCCAGCCGGCTGGCTCGTCATTACCCATGGCGTCGGCCCCATGCGCAAATACTGCATCGGTGCCGTCTTGCTCGACCTCGAAGATCCCACCAAGGTCATTGGCCGACTTAGCAAACCTCTCCTCTCTCCCGAAGGCATCGAACGCGAGGGTTACGTCCCCAACGTCGTCTACAGTTGTGGCTCCCTCCTCCACGACGACAAAATCATCCTCCCCTACGCCATGAGCGACAAAGCCACCGCCATCGCCAGCGTCCCCCTCGACGAACTCCTCGCCGCCCTCCTCAGTTAAGTTCAAGGAGAGGCGGTCTCCAGACCGCCTTCATCTTTTTTTCTAAATTCCCAACTTCTCCACCTCAGCCATCAACTCCTTGCTGATCGCCGCATAAAGCTCCTTGCCGGCCTCCCGATACTTCGAAGCATCATAAAACCACGGCTCACCCACCACCAGGGTGATCTCAGAAGGCTGGAAAAATTTCCCACCCATTGGCAACGCTTCACGGGTCCCGAACAAACGCATCGGGATCACCGGAACCAAGGCTTTGGTCACAATCAATCCCACGCCCGGCTGCCCTTCCTGCAAATTGCCATCCGCGGTCCGTGATCCTTCCGGAAATACCAGCACCTTCTCGCCCTGCTTCAACAAGCGGACCACCGCCTTCAAACTCGACATGTCCGGCTTGTCCTGATCCACCGGGATCGAGTTCCACGCCTTGTAAACCGCCTTCGCCATCGGATTCGTCATCAGCGATTTGCGTGCCAAAAAGTGAATGTCCTGATCCAATGCAATGCCTGCAAATGGCGGATCGAGAAAGCTCGCATGATTGCAAACCAACAACGCGCCGCCCTCAATCTCCAAACGCTCCTTGCCCACGACACTGTAGTCGAAAAATCCCCGGGCCATCGTTTTGAAAAACGTGTAACCCAACCAGTAAGCCAATTTCATAAGTTAAGTCGAAAATAGTTTTTCGATGATCAATCATCATCATTCATTCCTTCACCGTCAGCCCGCGGGCACCGAGAATGGCAAGCACTTCTTCAACCACCTGCTCCAAAGAAAGCTCGGTGCTGTCAATCACCACTGCATCCGCCGCCGCCTTGAGAGGCGCCACCTTGCGGGTCGAATCCAATCGATCCCGTTCCGACACCGCATCCGCCTGACCCTGCAAACCTCGCCGGCTCGCCCTCACCTCCTCCGAAGCATCGATGTAAAACTTCCAGGGCGTCTCAGGAAAAACCACCGTGCCAATGTCGCGACCTTCCATCACCAGGCTGTGCTCCTGCAACAAGTCCCGCTGCATGGCCACCAGCTTCTCCCGCACCTCAGGCACCGCCGCCACATGCGAAACCGCCAGGTTGATCGACTGATCCTTCAGCTCATCCTCCACTGCTTCGCCTTTCAGTGTCACCACACTACGACCACCGACCACCGCCACGCCCACCTCTGCTTCATCCACCGCTGCGATCACCGCCGCCTTGTCGTTCACATCCACTTCAGCCCGCAAGGCAGCCAATGTGGCCGCACGATACATGTTGCCGGTGTTGACAAACACCCAGCCAAACCGATCCGCAATCGCTCCCGCCACGCTGCTTTTTCCCGAAGCCGCCGGACCGTCCATCGCGATGACGTGATGCTCACTCATATTGATACTCATGATGAAGAATCCGCCGTTCCCGAGGGCGCCTTGCTGTCACTTTTACGAAAGGGCACATGATCGACCACCTTGGTCACCACTTCGGGATTCAGCGGTTCCGTCATGCATTGCTCCAAATGCTGCTCGAATCCAGGGTAGGACGTCGCGATGCACTCGGTGCCATTAATCGTTGTGGTGCCTTCCGCAAACAATCCGGCGATTGCAAACGCCATCGCAATGCGGTGATCATGCCAGCACTCCAGCTCGGCTCCAATCAATGGCTGCCCACCGGTGATCTCCATGCCATCTTCAAATTCCTCGACCGGCACGCCCATCAAGCGCAAATTTTTCGCCACCGCCGCAATCCGGTCCGTTTCCTTCACCCGCAATTCCGCCGCATCTTTGATGATGGTCTTCCCCTGCGCCAAAGCCGCCGCCACCGCAAGGATCGGCAGCTCATCAATCACATTGGGAATCTCCGCGCCCCCGATCACCGTGCCACGCAAAGTTTCACCACCGCGAACCACCACGTTTCCCCGCGGCTCGCCCTCGCCCACCGTCACTGCATCGGTGATGTGAGCCCCCATTCGGACAAGAACATTGATCACGCCGGTCCGCGTCGGATTCAGCCCCACATTCTTCAGCACCAGCATCGAGTCTGGTGATGCCGCCGCCGCCACCATCCAGAATGCCGCGCTTGAGATGTCGCCCGGAACATACAAATTCTTCGGTTCCGGTTTCTGGCCGCCATAAATGCTGATCGCATTCCCTTCACGCACCACCTTCACCCCAAAATGCGCCAGCAGACGTTCCGTGTGATCGCGCGTCTTTTCCGGTTCGATCACCGTCGTCTTGCCAAACGTGTTCCAACCCGCCAGCAACACCGCGCTCTTCACCTGCGCACTTGCGACGGGCAGAGGATACGTAATCGCCCGCAACTCTCCGCCCTTTACGGTCAACGGAGCCGTCACCTTCACGCCCTGCCCCTTCAGTTTGGCGCCCATCATCTCCAGTGGCTCCGCCACCCGCTTCATTGGGCGTTTTTGCAGACTCTCATCCCCGGTCATCGTCGCCTTGAAATTCTGCGCTGCCAAAATCCCCGACAGCAGGCGCATCGTCGTGCCCGAGTTGCCGCAATCAATGACGGCCAACGGCTCACGCAACTTCATGCCATGCCCCGTCATCAACAACGTCACCGGCTTGCCACGCGAATCCGTTTTCAGAACCTCGCACTCCGCCCCCAGCGCCTTCATCGCCTCCAACGAACAAAGGCAGTCCTCGCTGGACAGGAAATTTTCAATCAACGTTTGCCCCTCACAGAGAGCCGCAAACATGACCGAACGATGACTGATGCTCTTATCCCCCGGCACAATGATTTCAGCAGGGATGTTCTTAAGTGGGCGAATTTTTAATTGGGACATGATCAAACGTTTGGTGCCGCCAAATCCCGCAAAACTTTCGATTCACGGAGAAATTGGCGCATTTTGTCTTCGTCCAGTTTTTCAAGGATATCAACCAGATCACTAAAACGGTCTCGCGCAGCCCGCACTGCATGCAGCACCTCGTCACGATTCTCAAACACAATTCCCGTCCACAAATCCGGATTCCCTGAAGCCACCCGCGTGGTATCACGAAATCCGTTGCCCACACACAGCCTCACGGAATGATCGTCCTGCATCGCCGCCAAAGTCACCGCCGCCGCTGCAAGATGCGGCATGTGACTAATTCGCGCGACACACCGATCATGCTCCTCGGGCCCCATCTCCAACAACCGGCATCCCATCAACCTCCAAAACTCCCGCACCACACCCAGCGCCCTGTCCGTCGTAAACAACGTGGGCGTGATCAAACACCCCTGTCCTTCAAACAAGTTCGCCCGCGCCGCCTCCAACCCCGCGCGCTCCGATCCCGCCATGGGATGACTCCCAACAAAATCAAACCCCGAGCCGCTCAAAGCTTCCTCCATCCCGGCCACCACCATCGCCTTCACGCTTCCCACATCCGTCACCACTGCACCTTTGGCGAGTGGAAGTTTCGCCAACTGCCTGCCGAGCACCGCCATCGTCCGCACCGGCGTGCAAATCACCACCAAATCGGCACCTTCCACCACCATCGCAAGGTCGTCCGAACAAATCTCCGCCAGTTCCAAAGCCTCCAGCTCCGCCACCGCCTCACGTCTTCTCGCCCAAGCCCGCAAATGAACGCCGGGCAGCTTTTGGCGCAGCGCCATCAACAGCGATCCACCCAGCAAGCCGGGACCCAGGATTGCCACCTTTGAAGGCAAATAAGACGCTTGACTGTTCATGTTTCGACTCGACTCCTGCGGAAAGAAAAGGCGCGTTGATGATCAACGCGCCCTGTCAATTCTACTGATTGAATCCGTTGGCTCAAGGAACCAGAAAGATTTTGCCCGTGCGAGGATCACGAACTTTCTGACCTGGAGTGAAATCGCGCACGTCCACCATGTTCTCCGGCTTGCCTTCAACACCAGGAGGATAAACAAAACCCACACGACCGGGAACTGGTTTGCCATACGAAGGCGCTGCCGGGGCCACTGGTTGTTCGCCACCACCCGGTGCGATCACCGGAGGCTGGGTCTCCACAGGAGGAGCAGGAACGTCGGTCCCTGGGCTGGTGGTGGTTGTCGTCGTGGTAGTCGTGCCAGGAAGATCATCTGCAATCGCCGAAGTGTCTGGACCCGTCTGTGGGCTGGTATCCGATACCGTTGGCGAAAAACGCGCGGGTGGGGCTTGATCCAACGACTGACCGCCAGGGGTCCGAACAGGAGCTTCAGTGGAGGCGCAGCTTGCCAAAGCAAGGCAAAACGGCGCGGCGATAAGTTTGAGCAAAGTGGCGTTTTTCATGGGGCTGTTTGAGTTCAGGAATTTACACGCATCGGCATCAACACATAGAGAAAGTTTGAACCACTACGCAACACTCCGGGGCTGATGTCATCAATCAGGTGCAAATACACCTCATCGCTGGCCAGATTGCGCAATGGAGCCATCATGAACTCCGGGTTGAACGCAATGACCATTTCCGGACCTTTGTAAGCGATCGCCACACTCTCACGCGCCTCACCCACATCCGGGGAATTGGCCACCACTTCAACGTTGTCCTGGCTGAAATGCAGCTTCACGGAATTCGACTTGTCGCTCAACAGCAACGACACACGCACCAGCGTGCGCAACAGCGGCTCGCGCTCAAGGGCAATGCGCTCGCGGCTCTCGCCGGGAATGACCTGACGGTAGTTCGGGTAATTGCCCTCGATCAACTTGCTGGTCAGGAAATAGTTGCCCAGGTCAAAACCAATCTGGCCAGCACTGATCTTGATGATCAACTCCCCCTCGTCGTCCAACAAACGCTGCACTTCGTTCACCGCCTTGGTCGGGATGATGATGTCCACTTCCTGACTCTGCGGAAACTCCAGCTCCTGCTCCACCATCGCCAGACGACGTCCATCCGTCGCCACCATGGTCATCATGCTGTCCTTGAACGCACAAAAAATGCCGTTCAAAACGTAGCGAGTTTCGTCGGTCGAAATCGCATACGACGTTTTGCGCAAACACTCGCGCAATACCCGCTGCTCAATGCGGAACTCCTTCGCCTCGCTGAACACGGGAAGCGGGGGAAACTCATCATGTGCAAGCCCCATCACCTTAAAATAACTCGGTCCGCTGCGGATGTGCGCCACATTCTTCTCATCCACCGAAACGTCCACCTCATCCGAGGGAAGTTCGCGCACGATGGTCGCCAGACGACGGGCAGGCAACGTGGTCGCCCCTTCAGTCTCCACCTCGGCCTCGACCGAACCGGCAATGCTGACGTCGAGATCCGTCGTCGACAATTCCAAACGACCGTTCTGAGCCCTGAGCAGGACGTTGGATAAAATTGGCAGTGTCGTGCGCGAACTGACAACATGCTGCACTTGCTGCAACGCCGAGAGGAAAGCTTCCTTGCTGATGGTAAATTTCATGGTGCGAACTTGCAAATCTCTCATAGCGAGAGGCAAAAATTAAGCAAGCACAATGGACAAGAAAGCGCCCACTGTCGATAGAAAATCCCCACCTTCGTGCCGAAGGTTAAATGCCAAGCTTGTGTTCGAACTCAAAATCTCCGCGCCGCACCCGGAAAAGGATGTAAAACACCATGCCCAGCGCCCCCGCCACCAGCACCCGCCACACCCAGGCCGGAACGCGCCAGGCCGGCAGGGTGGATACCATGATGGACGGCGATGGTTCGGAAACCTTGCCCTCCTGATCCACCCCCACCACCCGGAATTCATACTGCAAACCCGGCCTCAAAGCGTTCACATTCACCGAAATTTTATCCGCATCGCCACCTTCCGCTGGACTCCAGTTACTGATCGGCTGCCAAAATTTTACGATCAAGTTTTCCTCAGGCTTCATGCCGTTGGACGCCGCCTCCACCCTCCAGGAAGCCGGTTTCACCTTCGTCTGTGGCCATGACAAAATGAGGCTCGACTGAGTCATTCCATGCGCCTGAATCTCGTTCACCTGCTCAAGATTGGGATTCACCTCCAGCTTGTCCACTCGCATCCCTCTCATTGCCAGCATCGCAGACACCAGCCCCTTCCTGTCCAACGGCGGCGGATTGCCACTGCCACCAGCCACCGGAGGAGCTTTTGCTTTTGGCATTTGCGGCGAAACGGCCGCCACCGATGGCCGCTCCAAGGAGGTTTCGGTCTTCGGGCGACTCGCCTCCGCCACACTGGGCCGCACCGTGTTGGGCTTGGCAGGACCAGCCTTGGCAGCGCCCGGTAGCGCCACTGCCGTCACCACCGCCTCCATCTTGATCACCGCCTTCTGAGAAGCCCCTGAAATCTCCAGATTCACATCAAACTTGCCCGCCGCACGAGTGTCAAGTTTGACCAAAAACCGACGCTCCTGACCCGGCTCCAGCCGAATCGTCTGCCCAAGCTCCTCCACCGCAAATGGCGGACGCAACGCCAGCGTCGTCAGCAAATCCTGCCCCCCATGATTCGCGATCGTAAACTCGCGCTCCACCTCCTCACGCTGCTTTACCGAACCAAAATTCAACCACTTGTCAGTCGGAGTCACCAGTCGCAACTGTGCCGGCTGCGCTTCCGCCGTGATCAACACCCGCTCCGTCACACCCGCCGCCTCGATCACCAACTCCTCACTAAACTCCGCCACATCCGTCGCCGCCAGCCATAACCTGACATCTTCGCGACCCTGCGGTTTGATCGTCACAACATCGCCCCCTTGCAGACGCTTGGGCAGCCTCAACTTCACATCCATCATGTCTGGACGACCATTCGCCAGCGTCAGAATCGCCGACCGCTCGCGCGTTTCACTCTCCCACTTCAAAAACATCCTTCCCGGACTCACCGTCAGCGCCGGAATGCTGTCCCCATAAAATTGCAAAACACTTTCCGCATCCTGGTTCGTCTGCAACGGCAGTTCCCAACGGTAGTGCCCGGCCTTGTCCGGTCTGAACGCCACCACAAACTCCAGTTTCTGCCCTGGTGCCACCTGCAAATCCGGCGGACCAAAGAAAGGAGCTTCCCAATTCAATTTCCCGTCAAAAGCCGCCGCCCCCACATTTTCCACCATCACCTTCGACTCAATCTGCCCACCCGCAAAAATCCGATTGAACATCGGTTGTGAACGCACCTTCAAAATCGGATCAAACTTCTGTCCGGTCAGAGTCGCCCTTCCAGGTGCCGAAAACGGCCCGCCATCCACCCGGCACGCATAGGTAAAATGATCTGCCGTTGGCGCATCTTTGCCCTGATGCGTGTAAATGATGAAAGCCTTGTTGTTGTCCCTCGGATGCGGGCGAACTTCAGATAAACTTCCAAATTGCGGCTGATCACGAATCACAAACTCCACCCTCCGCAACGTTCCCACCACCGCCACCAACTCCACTTCCACACGCCCGCCGGCGATGAAATTCGCGCCCACCGCCCTCACCTCCGGCACCTGAATCGGATTCTTGTTCTTTTTTTCCGCCTCTTCACCGCGACGTTTCACATCTCCATGCACCAACGTCGACATCATCATGACCAGACCCCACAACAAGAACCGCACCGCTGGGCGGCTTCTTCGAAATCGGGAAATGGCAACAGAAAACATGGTCAAATAAACGGAAAAAAATTGATCCTCTGGACAAACAGCCTGCCTATTTACCACAAAGCCGACGTGATGACAAGACCATCACTCACCCGGCAGATCAAACCCTGACAAGCGACGCCGTAAAAAATCCAAAGCTGTCTGACTGGTCAGCATCTTGAACCGGTCACGCCCTCCCGGATACGACCGCCGCCTCACCTCCGTCGCCCGCCCTTTCGAAGCCAGCGCCACAAACACCGTCCCTACCGGTTTGCCCTCCGAACCCCCGCCCGGTCCCGCAATCCCGGTCACCGCCAACGCATGGTCCGCCCCGCTCACCTGCAAACACCCCTCCGCCATCGCCGCCGCCACCTCCGCGCTCACTGCCCCAAATTCCTCAATCAATGCCGATGGCACCCCCAGTTGCCGCGTCTTTGCCTCGTTCGCATACGTCACCAACCCCAATCCAAACACCCCCGATGCCCCGCTCACATCCGTCAACCGGCTCGCAATGAACCCGCCCGTGCAACTCTCCGCCGTCGCCACCCACTGCCCCTGTTCTTTCAGCTTCTCCACCACCACCTGTTCAAGCAAGCGCCGGTCGTCCGATACCAAAAATTCTCCGAGTTTTTCCCGGCACAACGTTCCCGCCTCATCCAAAGCCGCCACCGAACCCCGCAACCGCACATCCACATCCCCTTTGCCAAGACAATACCCAATCTCCAAACCCCCAATCGCCTCCAGTGCGCCCTGCAGGGCCATCGAAATGTCCGACTCCCCCATGCCCGTGAACTTGAAATACCGGCACTCCGTCGAATTCCCATCCGGCAACAGTGATCGCAGCACTGGCACCACCTGCTCCGTCATCATCGGCTTCAGCTCCCGCGGCGGACCCGGCAACAAAAACACATGGCAGTTCAACCCGCGCGCTGCCCCCAACTCCGCCGGCAGATACAATCCCGGAGCCGTTCCATGCGCATTCGGCATCACGATTGCCCCACGCGGCTTCATCGCCTGCCGTTTGTTATGCTCATTCACCGGCTTCCCACGCGATGCAAAAAACGCCGTCAACCACGCCAGCACCTCGTCATCAAAATCCATCGCCAGCCCAAAAACCGCCGATGCCCCCTCCCTCGACACATCGTCCATCGTTGGACCCAACCCACCCGTCACAATCACCACATCCACCCGCGCACAAGCCTCCCCCAGCGCTTCCTGAATCGCCGCCCCATCCGGCACACAGGTCGAACGCGACACCTCCAGCCCCAGCTCCACAAAACACTGTCCCAGCCAAGCCGCGTTGGTGTTGATCACATCGCCGATCAACAGTTCCGTTCCTGTATTGATAATCTCAATTTTCATGCCCTTGCGTTTACCCCTGACGAAAATCTCCTGGCTTCGAACTCACTGGAGCGACGATTTTCGTTCTGGCGCTACCAACAAGCAGCGAAAGGGCACCAACCCAAAGAAAAACCACCGACCGCTGCTCAAATTCTTGCGTCGACACCAACGTCATCAAAACACCCACACCAAAACAACGGCATCCCACCCAAAACGGCCCCATTCGAAGTGCCAGGGGACGCCCAAACAAGGTCACGCTGCCGCAAACCCAGCTCAGCACTCCAAGAGCCGCCAATAGATAAGGAACATTCAGCAGTGGTGTGTTGTATTCGCCCATGCCCATGCGGATGGTGTGGTTGGCCGACTGATTCAGACCCCGCCGATCATTTGCCAGTGGATTTCTTCGCCGCCTTCTTCACCGCCTTTTTGGCAGCCGCTTTCTTGGCTGCCACCTTTTTGGCTGGTGATTTCTTCGCCGCCGCCTTCTTCACGACAGCCGCCACTTTCTCTTTCGGCTTCTCAGGCTCCGCCTTTGCCAGCGGCCATTCGACCTGCGGCGCATCGCCCCACAACTCCTCCAGCGCATAAAAATCGCGACGATCCTTGTGAAAAATGTGCACCATCACATCCCCGTAATGAAGAATGATCCACAAACTCTCGAAATTCTCATCCGCCGCCACCGGCTTCAGCGTCTGCTCCTCCCAAAAACGATCGCGCAACTCATTGCGCACCGCCCGCAGGTGGGGCATCGAATTCGCCGTGCAAAGCACGTAATAATCGGTCACCGGGGAAATGCCGCGCATGTCCATGATGACAATGTCCTCGGCCTTCTTGTCTTCTGCATACGTGGCCGCCGCAAAGGCCATCAATTCTCCGTCAGTGATCGGAGATAACTCGGCTGATTTCTTTTTTGCCATAAATAAATAGATTCCATTAATACAACAGATAACGCTGACGTTTCGAGCGGAAACTGTTCTCAAATCCGCTCCACGACCCAACAATTCGCGCCGGAGACACCCCGCGCATCAAATCCCGACGCAACGAATCGCTGCCATACACCTTGTTGAACAGGCTGATTTGCGACGCCGACATCTTCCCCAGCACCGCTCCCCGCGACAGCCGGTTCAACTCTGCAATCATAAAAACATCCAGCGCCGTGATGTTCGCCGCCGCCCTCGGATTGATCCCCAACTTCACCCCGCCAAACCCGTTTCGCGAATAAGGCGAAAACGACACCCCCGAAAATCCCAGTCTCTGACAATACGCCGTAAACGCCGCCGCATTCACCCCACGCCCACCTGCATAACCAAAGGGATTCTCCGTCCCGATCCCCACATCCACCGCCGCCGCGCCACCCAGCATCCCTGTCGCCACATAATAAATCGGCGAGTTCGCATGCGGAATGTTCGGCGAAGTCCGATACCACTTCAACCCCGTGTCCGTCCACACCATGTTGCGATTCCAGCCATTCATCCGCACCACCCGGAAATTCGGACGCGCCGAGCACCAGCCCTCGCCACTGATCATCATCGCCAGCTCCCCCGTCGTCATTCCGTGCACATACGGCACATTGATCTGACTCACAAAACTCTTCCACTTCGGCTCCACCGGCGGCCCCTCCACCCGCAACCCGCCCATCGGATTCGGCCGGTCCAGCACCACAAACTCCTTGCCCGTCTCCGCACACGCATCCATCGCCAGCGCCATCGTGCTGATATAGGTGTAGCTTCGCGACCCGATGTCCTGCAGATCAAAAAGCAGCACATCAATCCCCGCCAGCATCCTTGGCGTCGGCTTGCGCGTTGGACCATACAATGACCAAACCGTCAATCCCGTCACCGCATCCCGTCGGTTGCTCACATGCACCCCCGCTTTGATCGTCCCGTCAATCCCATGTTCCGGCGCATACAACGCCGTCAAATTCACTCCCGACCTCTGCAACAGCACGCGGGTATGCACCCCCGTGCCCGACATGCTGGTCTGATTGCAAATCAACCCCACCCGTTTCCCACGCAACAAATCAAACCGGTTCCCCGCCAGCACATCAATCCCCAACCGAAAAGGACCACCCTGAGATGCCCGCCCAGCGGTCGGAGCCATCGACGGCAATGATGGCAAAGCACAACCCGCCATCAACAGCGCACTTCCCAACATCAGAACTCGTCTCAACCAAACAAAAGGCATACACCCTTCATTCGATGAATCCCCCACACATTGCAACCAGCGGATTCCATTGCTGAACGGAGAATCTCCTGCCCCCGTCAAGCTCAGGCAAGCCCCCTAGTTCGGCCTCAGGTGACCGCCAATCATCCCCATTCACTCGATCCGTTCAGTGATGACCGGTCGCACGACGCGGTCCAATAAGCCACAAAAAAACTGCCAACCTAAATACACCATGAAGCTCACCACCACCCTCCTCGCCCTTGCTCTCAGCACCGGCATCTCCCTCGCCCAAACCACCACCACCGAGGAAACCACAACCACCACTGATGGCGCTGGCGGCACCACCACCACAACTACCACACAGACCTCTACCGGCACCCTTCACGAATACTCCCCCGGCAAAACCTTCATCGTGAAAGAAACCTCCGGCCCCATGAACTACCGCTACGGCCAATCCGTCACCTACGTGACCAAATCCGGCCAGACTCTCACCGAAGAACAAGTCCGCACCCGCGTTAAAGTCGGCGTTCCCGTCAGCGTTCAATACGCCACCGAGGGCGAAACTCGCGTCGTGAACCGCATCATCATTGCGGATTAATCGACCCCTACCTTAATCGATCCCCCAACGAAAAACAGCGGCACCGGACCTTTGTCCGTGCCGCTGTTTTGTTAACGCGTTACTCGAAACTGATCAGCTCCAACCATGCGCCTCGCGCACCTTGATCATCGCTGCGAGAATGGTGTTCCAGGTCTTCGCATCCTCCAAAACCGCATTCGGGAACATGCAACCATCCCAGCAAATGTGCTGAATGCCACGCTCCGCTGCATCCTTCAGCCAGTAGCCGGAGGCCGCCGTGATGTCCAGTTTGCCATTTGGATCATCCGCCACGCAATGGCGACCCGTGCGGTCGTGCGAACCCGTGCCATGCACCGATCCATCATTCTGTGCGACGTGGAAATCAATCGTCCAGGGACGCAAAGCATCGGTCATCGTCGTGTAAGCGGCGTCAAACTCCGCCTGTGAATAACCCGGCTGCAGCAACGCATCTTCCGGCGCGTTGTAGCCAAGCAGATACAAATAGGTATGCGCCAAGTCAGCCTGGAAGCCCACCGTCTTCGGCAGTCCGGTTGCCTCAAGCAGCTTCAGCATCGTTCTCCACGAATGCATCCCGCCCCAGCAAATTTCGCCTTCAGCCGCCAGACGCTCACCGTAGCTTTCGGCCACCGCACCCGCCTCACGGAAGGTCTCCGATGCACGCTGCAAATTGCCTGCCTCGTCTTCTGCAAAAGCTCCCGGACCACCCGCCGTGTCAATACGGATCACCCCATACTTGCGCACGCCGTGCTCATTCAAAATCTTGCCAATGCGGCAGGCCTTCTCGACCGCCAGCACAAATTTTTTGCGCTGCTCGGCATCACCAAACGCCGTATCGCCCACCGTGCCTGGCCAGATCGGCGCCACCAACGAACCCACATTCAACCCGTGACCCGCAATCTTGTCCGCCATGCTCTTGAGCTGATCGTCGGTTGCGTCAGGATCGGTGTGCGGATGAAACAAAAACAAGTCCACCCCCTCAAATTTTTGACCATCCACCTCGGCGGCCACGGTCAATTCGAGCATGCGCTCCAGGCTGATCGGTGGATGATCCGTATCCGGTTCCTTGCCGACGAGACCAGGCCACATTGCGTTGTGCAGTTTAGGAAGAGTATTTGCCATGATGTAATGGAATTGGGTTTCGAATTCGAGCAACGAGCATAAAGAGCCGCCCGCGAAAAGCACGCTTAAAATTCAAATCACTAACGCAGCGTGATCTTGCTCACATGGATCACCAAATTCTGCGTCCCCGCCCCCGGTTGCGCTGTCGGTTTCCACTCAAAAACCTCAATTGCCGGACGCTTCTCCTCGCCCGTCAGCACCAGCGCACTGACCCTCACCACCCGTTCAGCATCGGCCGGAGCTCCCGGCGGCAACGGCACCTCCTTCAAATCCAGCACCAGCGGATTCACCCCGTCGCGCAATCCTCCAATGATGATGTGCTCCTCCGCATTGTCCGTCACCGACGCCACATCAAAGCCGTTCACCACCGCCCTCGTTTCATAACCAAACGAAGCCACCTGCAACACCCCGATCCGGTCCGGCTTCGGACAAGGTTTCGCCACCGGTGGCACCACTCCCGTCGGCAACAAATCTGGATCGCTCAACAACCCCGGCTTCCCGCCCCCTTTCAGCACCGCCCGCACATCTGGCTGCGGCTCCAGATTGATCAAGCTCGTTGTATCAAACTTCCAGCCCGAAGCCTCCCTCACAAACCTCAAAAACAACAAGTTCTCCGGAATCTCCGCCGCGTCCGCGATCCCCAGGTCCACCTTGCCAAAATACACCAGCGACGCCGTCTCGCCGTTTTGCTGCACCTCAACAAATCGCAGAGGTGCCGTCTCTGGTGGTTTCATCGGCACCGCAAAAAGCGCCGCAGGAAAAGGCTGCTGCTGACTCACAATCAAATTGCGAATCGACATCTGCCGGTGCGCCGCCGTGGTCTGCTGCCATCCAGAAAAGTTCTTCGTCGCCATCGCTTCGCGCCAGGCCGAATAAGACCGGTCAAGCTCCCTCCTCAGCGCATGAACATCTGCCCGCACCGGAACCGCAGCAGCCACCATCAACAACAGCAAAAATAAACCATTCGCAAACCTCATGAGGCCTCCACCCTAAAACCTCCCGAGCTTCAGGAAAAGCCAAAACTCACATTTGGACTGCGGTGCTACGCACCGCTTTCGCCGGAGCCCAACGTCTACCCCTGCCCACCCTCCTTGACAGTCAACCCACACCCCTCAGCCCTTCACCTTCGCCTTCTTCCCAAACACCTTCAACTCCTCCCCGGATCTCACATAAATCCTTCCCTCCTCCAATGCCGGCGTCGCATTGATCGCCTCCCCCAACTCACTCACCTCCAGCACCTCAAAAACCTTC
This sequence comes from Phragmitibacter flavus, assembly GCF_005780165.1. Taxonomy (NCBI): domain Bacteria; kingdom Pseudomonadati; phylum Verrucomicrobiota; class Verrucomicrobiia; order Verrucomicrobiales; family Verrucomicrobiaceae; genus Phragmitibacter; species Phragmitibacter flavus. The sequence continues at coordinate 85,213 of NZ_VAUV01000013.1, forward strand.
CCCGCCTTCAGCACCAGCACCTCACCCCGCTGCGAACAACAATAGATCTTCCCATCCGCCGCCACCGGACTCGAGAAAAACTTCGTGCTGCTCCCGCCCTTGCCCGTCAGCCGTTCCTCATAAATCTGCTCCCCCGTGGCAAAATCCACACACTTAAAAATTCCCCCGTCCCCCAACAGATACATCAACCCATCCACCACCAACGGCGTCGGCACATAGGGAATCCCCGCCGTCAGCTTATACCCCTCAACCGGCTTGTCCCCGCCCGCCGAAAAATCCAGCAGCGCACTCTCCTTGCCGCCCCCACCCGACCCCATCGTCCCAAACAACCGTTTCCCGTCAAAACCAAACGATCCCACACTGCGCTGCTTATACCCCGGATTGTGCTGCCAGTTCATCTTGCCCGACACCACATCCACTCCAAAAAATCCATTGGCCTCATTCGCCATCATCACCTCGCGTCCCTTCGACGTCTCACGCACCACCGGCGTGCTGTAAGTGTTTTTCGAAGTCTCCACCGGCAACTTCCACTTTGTCTCCCCCGTCTTCGCATCCAATCCGAGAATGACATTCTCCGGACCCTGAAACTCACACCTCACCACCATCACCCCGTCCACCACCAAGGCCGAACTGCCCGACCCATGCTCGTGCACATAAGCCGACAAATTTTCCCGTCTCCACAACAGCTTCCCTTCATGATTCAGGGCCAGCGCCTCCACCGTCTCCCCATTCGTCCAGTTCACAAACACCCCCGCCTCATTCACAAACGGCGTCGACGAAGCGAAAGTATTAAAATGATGCTGTTTGTGTTCTTTATAGGGCAGCTCATACGACCAAAGCAGACTTCCATCCAAAGCATCCAGGCACTTCACCAACCGTTTTGAATCCGACGCCTCTGCGGTCAGATACACCTTCCCCTCCCACAACACCGGCGACGACCACCCTTTGCCGACCGACGCACTCCAGGCAAGCGTCCCATCATCCAGCTTCACCGGCACATCCTTCACCTCCGCCACCCCCGACCCGTTCGGACCGCGAAATCTCGACCACTCCTCAGCATTCAGTCCTCCCGCCGTCAGCGTTCCCATCAACAATCCCAAGAGCAGTCGGTCAAAATTCATGCGCCGAATCAAACGTCTCTTTTTCCGCCGTCTTATCATCCTTTCATATCAACCACCGCAAAGTTTGACAGACCCCCTCCCCATCTGCTGTTTTCTCCTCATGCGTCGTGCTGCTATCGCCCTCCTCCTTTCTGCCACCTTCATCTCCTGCGCCCCCGCCAAGGACGACCTCAAAGCCAAAGTCGACACCACTCCCTGGATCGAACCCGACTTCCCCTTCTTCTCCTCCGTTCTCGACGCCCGCCACCTCGGCGAACCCCACGCCAAAAACAATCTCACCCCGCGCGGCATCATCCTCAACCTCGGCCACAACCTCTGGGCTTGTTTTGACACCGACCTCCTCCGCATCGCCTGCATCTGGCAGTCCGAAGAAGGAAAGCCCCCCACCACCCTCAACGCCCTCGCCCCCGGCTCCTATCAAATCGCCGGACAAAAAACCAAAGACGGCCAGGAACACCTCCCCGTCCCCCAAGGCAAAATCCTCCTCACCAACGGCATCTACCCCGGCTGGCAGGTGCTCCAATCCGAAACCGACACTCCCACCTTCACCGACCCCCGCCCCGCGCCCTTCACTCCAGAAGAAATCGGCCGCGGCCCTTTATCTAGTCAAAATGGCAAGCTCACGGCCCTACGCTACGATTCGAAGGGTGTTTCGTTCACCATTAGTCTGGCCGGTATTGATATCGATATTGATGCAGCGCCAAGAAAAACTGACTTAGTCCCGGGTATCACCACTCTTTTTACAATTGCCCCTCATGAAAAATCGTTAGCGCTGGTTCTCGGGAAAATACCCAACCTGCTAAGCCCAGATCTGAGTGACTCGGTGTTTCTTCTAGGCAACACCTCTCCAGATGATAATTCTACTCTAGCTTTATCGGTTGGCACGGATTCTCCCGAAGGAACTACTCTTGAAAAAGCTGTCCTAAAATGTGCGCCAGACGGCACTTATTATGTCTTCGTTCCTCCTTCCACTGCCACCCAGCATGTCTTGTTGGAGTTGATTGCCTTACACAGCAAACCAGACCATCCTGCCAAGTCTAACTCTAAACAAAAAGACCCTTTCAGCGCAGCCCCCCTTTGGTCCACCCCAAGCCCCCTCACCACCACCGCCACCCTCGCCCCATCCTCCGACGCCGCCTACGTCACCGACTCCATCCCCCTCCCCAACGACAACCCTTGGCACCGCAAAGTCCGCCTCGCCGACCTCACCTTCCTGGACAACAACGGCAACGCCGCCGGCGTCACCTTCGACGGCGACATCTGGCTCATCTCCGGCCTCAAAGGCGACCTCAAAGACGTCACCTGGAAACGCTACACCTCCGGCCTCCACGAACCCATGTCCATCGTCGCCCGCGACAAAGACCTCTTCGTCTTCGACCGCAACGGCATCTGGAAAATCCTCGATCAAAACGGCGACGGCGAAGCCGACACCCACGAAATGTTCTGCAACCTCTTCACCCAAACCGCCGAAACCCGCGAGTTCCCCAACAGCATGAAACTCGGCCCCGATGGCGCCCTCTACCTTGCCAAAGGCGGCCAGCAAGGCACCACCATCGGCAAAGACAACGGCAGCGTCCTTCGAATTGCCCCCGACGGCAAATCCTACACCACCATCGCCCACGGCCTGCGCCAGCCCTTCATCGGCGTCCACCCCAAAACCGGACTTGTCACCGCCAGCGACCAGCAAGGCAACTACGTCCCCTCCACCCCCTTCCACATCCTCAAGGACAACCAATACTACGGCTTTCTCAGCGACCTCCTCCCCGAAGAAAAATACCCCGCCCCCATCGCCGAACCGCTCGCCTGGATCCCCCATCCGGTCAATCCCTCCGGTGCCTCCCAGGTCTGGCTCACCGGAGCCAACATGGGCCCTCTCAACGACGAATGCATCCACATCGGCTACAATCGACCCGAACTCTTCCGCGTCCTCCTCGATGATCCCGCCAACCCTACCCGCGCCACCGTCGTCCCCTTCAGCCGCGACCTCGACCTCCCGCCTCTCAACGGCATCGTCAACCCCGCCGACGGCCAGCTCTACATCACCGGCTTTCAAGTCTGGGGCACCACCGCCAAACCCATCAGCGGCCTCGCACGCATCCGTTACACTGGCAAACCCCGACTTCTCCTCAAAGACCTTAGCCCCACCGACAAAGGCGTCCTCCTTCGTTTCAATCTTCCTCTCGACCCCACCACCGCCGCCGACCTCGCCAGCTACAGCATCGAACGCTGGAACTATCAGCGCACCCCAAAATACGGCTCCCCCCACCTCAAGCTCGACGGCACCCCCGGCCAGGAATGGATGCAACCCAGCAGCGCCTACCTCTCCACCGACAAACTTAGCCTCTTCCTCGGCATCCCCGACATGAAACCCGTCATGCAAATGCGCGTCGGCTGGGGCATCAAAGGGGCCGACGGACTCCCCGCCCAAAACAGCGCCTACTTCACCCCCGCCAAACTCCAACCCTTCGACCCTATCAAGGAAAACTTCGGCGACATCCAAATCGATCTCACCCCCAAACAACCCGTCGCCGCCGTCACCGAAGAAAAACCCACCCTCGAACAAGGCAAACGCCTCGCTGAAATGACCGGTTGCATCGCCTGTCACAGCATCGACGGCAGTGTCGTCGGAAAAGTCGGCCCCAGCTGGAAAGGCCTGTATGGCAGCGAACGCCTCCTCAAAGACGGCAAAACCAAAGTCAAAGCCGACGCCCCCTATCTCCACGAATCCATCATCGACCCCAACGCCAAAGTCATCAAAGGCTACGAAAAATTCGACGCCGGCATGCCCATCTACAACGGCATCCTCACCGAATCCCAAATCCAGTCCCTCATCCTCTACATCAAATCCCTGTGACACAGGCTTGCAGCCTGTGGGTGTGACAGGCATTTTGCCTGTCTCGCCGCACTCCACGTCAACAATCCTCCCCACCGCCAACCTTCCCTCCTACCCTCTTCCCACCGGCCGCGCCCCCTTGCCCACTCCCGACTTCCGACTTCCGACTTCCGACTTCCGACCTCCGACCTCCGACTTCCCACCACCATGCCCTCTCGCCGTCACTTCCTCAAATCCACCTTCCCCCTCATCCTCGGCTCCTCCACCCTCGGCCGCGCCGGAGCCACCGCCCCCAACTCCCGCATCAACCTCGCCTGCATCGGACTCGGCGGACAGGGCATTAGCAACCTCGGCAACTTCCTCGCCGACGAACGCGTGCAGATCACCACCCTCTGCGACGTTGACGCCAAACACCGCGAACGCGCCATGGCCAAAACCGGCCTCACCCCCGCCGATTGCTTCACCAATTATGGGGAAGCCCTCGCCCGACCCGGCATCGACGCCGTGATGAACGCCACCCCCGACCACTGGCACGCCCACATTGCCATCGCCGCCGCCCAGGCCGGCAAAGACCTCTACTCAGAAAAACCCCTCGGAGCCAGCATTACCGAAGGCCGCGCCATCTGCAACGCCGTGCAAAAACACCAACGCATCCTCCAATGCGGCACCTGGCGTCGATCCAACATGAAAGTTCGCATGGCCTGCGAATTCGTCCGCAACGGCTACATTGGCGAACTCAAAGAAATCCAACTCGGCGTCCCCGGCACCTTCGCCATCCGCGGCGGCTTCACCGGCCAGGAAAAATCCGAACCCATCCCCGCCCACTTCGACTACGCCCAATGGCTCGGCAGCGCCCCCGACCGACCCTACACCGCCGCCCGCTGCCACTTCAACTTCCGCTGGATCAACGACTACTCTCCCGGCTACATCACCGACTGGGGCGCGCACTTCGCCGACGTTGGCCAATGGGGCGCCGGAATGGACCACACCTCCCCCACCCACGTTCACGCCACCAAAGTCACCCGCCGCAACTCCAGCCTTTACGACGCCCCCGAGCAATACCACATCGAACTCCAATACCACGGCGGACCGCGCATCACCCTCTTCACCACCGACGACAAAGCCACCTACGGCACCAAATTCATCGGCACCGAAGGCTGGATTTTCACCGAAAACGAAACCCTCAAAGCCAGCAACCTCGACATCCTGCGCACCAAACTCAAAGACACCGACACCCAACTCCTCGTCTCCAAACATCACTTCCGCAATTTTATCGACGCCGTCCAAACCCGCGGTCCCGTCGCCGCCAACTCCGAATCTGCCCAACGCGCCGCCACCATCTGTCACCTCGCCAGCCTTTCCGCCCAACTCAACCGCCCCCTCACCTACAATCCCCAAACCGAAACCTTCGACTCCGACCCCGAAGCCAACACCTTCCTCACCCGCCCCATGCGCGACGGCGACCAATGGAAGCTCCCAGCATAGCTTGAGTCTTTATCCCTTATCCCTTATCCTTTATCCTTTCTAAGATCCCACCATCCCCCGCTGGCTACCTTCAACAAAAGCCACCATGTGCGCCACCTCCGCCGTCATCCCGCCCTCGGACTTCAACCTCTCCACCGCCTGCGCCATGTTCAGCTTGCTCCTGAAAAAAGTCTTATATGCCTTGCGGATCGCCGCCACCTGATCGTCCCCATATCCATTCCTCTGCAAGCCCACCTGATTGATGCTCCGCGTCCTCGCCGGATTCCCATCCGCAATGGTAAACGGCATGCAGTCCTGCACAATCTTCGAACACCCACCGGTGATCGAATGTTTACCTAATCGACAAAACTGATGCACCGCCGTCAGCCCCCCAAGAATGACGTGATCCTCCACGATCACATGCCCCGCCAGCGTCCCATTGTTCGAGAAAATCACATGATTCCCCACCACACAGTCATGCGCGATGTGGCAGTAAGATAAAAAATGATTATGGCTCCCCACGATCGTTTTCGTTCCTGGCAAGGTCCCGCGATTCACCGTGCAAAACTCACGAAACACATTGTCATCGCCCACCTCAAGATAAGTCGGCTCCCCCGCATACTTCAGATCCTGCGTCCGCTGACCGATGCTGGTAAAGGAGAAAAACTGATTTCTCTCACCAATCACCGACGGCCCACAAATCGTCACGTGATTCTGCAGCGTGCAACCATCCCCAATTCTCACCCCTTCACCAATCACACAATACGGCCCCACGACCACGTCCTCCCCAATCACCGCGTCCGGGTGAACAATCGCCGTAGCATGAATTTGCGAAGCCATAGTCAGTTAGTAATCAGTCAAACCATCACCATTCGCCGACCTCACATGTTCACCAAGCTAAACATCAAGTCCGCCTCGCTCACCACCTGACCGTTCACGATGCAGCGTCCCTTTGCCTGACCAATCGAACGTTTCACTTTCAACATCTCCGTCTCGATAAACAGGATGTCCCCCGGCAAAACCGGCCGGCGCCACTTCACATTGTCCGCGCTCATGAAATAACCAATCTTGCCCTGATTCTCCGGTGCCCGCAGCAACAGGATCGACGCCACCTGCGCCATCGCCTCCAACTGCAACACGCCCGGCATGATCGGATGACCCGGGAAATGCCCCTGGAAAAACGGCTCATTGATCGTCACGTTCTTCACTCCTGTGCACTTCGTCTCGCCCTCAAAACCCACAATGCGATCCACCAAAAGGAATGGATAACGATGCGGCAGAATCTTCATGATCTCATTGATCCCCAACACCGCCTCCCCATGCGGAATGCTCACCGGCACCGGCACCATCGACCGCATTTCTTCATACGATTTCTTCAACTTCCGCGCCAGCTCCGTGTTCGGACCATGCCCCGGACGCACCGCAATCACGTGGCCCATGATGCGTTTTCCAAACAATGTCAAATCACCCACGATATCGAGGATTTTGTGCCTCACAAACTCCTCATCAAACCGCATCGGATGTTTGCTCAACGCCGAATCCCCACGGATCACCACCGCACTCTCCAGCGTCCCCCCCTTGATCAGCCCTTTCTCCAGCAACGGCGCAATGTCCTCGTAAAAAACAAAAGTCCGCGCCGGAGCAATCTCCTTTTCATAAGTCTCGGGATTAATCTCCGTCGAATAAAACTGCGTCGTCCTCCCACCCGGACCCACATGCGTGCAGGAGATCCGAAACTTTTTGTCCGGCACAATCGTCAACAAACTGCCATCGCGTGACTCCAGATGCATCGGCTCGCGCACTTCAAAGACCGACCTCAACTCCGCCTGCTCCACCCGACCGGCCTTCTTGATCAGTTCCACAAATGGCAGAGAACTCCCATCCGCGATCGGCGGCTCATTCGCGTCCATCTCCACAATCGCATTGTCAATCCCCATCCCTGTCAACGCCGACAGCACATGCTCCACCGTATGCACAATCACGCCGCCTTCAGCAATCGTCGTCGACCGCTCCACTTTCTGCACCTTATCCACGGAAGCCTCAATGAACGGCTTGTCCTCCATATCGACCCGGCGGAACTTGATCCCAAACCCCGCAGGTGCCGGTTGCAGGGTCAGCGTAACCTTTTCGCCAGTATGCAACGAAGTGCCTTCGAGAGAAGCCGCTTTAGCCAGAGTGTGTTGACGGTCAGACATGAACCGATTCCCTTAACCGCCTCAACCTCCGAGTCAAGCGCATCATCCACCCCCCTTGACCGCGAAGTGGCATTTCGTCCTGCTCATTGCCCTTTTGTCATCACGTCTCCACCTTGCCATTCCCACCACTCGCAGGTAGACTAATCTCCGATCCAAGGCCTCCTGGTCACTCCCGGTCAACCATGCCCGATCCAGCCTCCATCCTCATCAAGGCCGTCTACTACGTGGGCCATGCCGTCGTAAGCTTCTTTGAACTGATCAAAACCGGCCAGGATCGTCTTTCCGAAAACTCCCGCGTCGGCGAATCCCCCATGGACCAGGAATCCCGCGCCTGCGTGCAAAACATCATTGACCACTGGCACTGGATGTCTCTCACTCTCATCGTGATCGCAGCCCTGCTCGCCTGGTTTTGGTAAAACTGGCTTTGGCTTCCCCTCAAAGGACCGCGAGTTTTTACTTCGCATCGGACCACCGACGTGCCGTCGGTCTCAGAACCAGGTTTGTCAATCCCACATCAAGGAATCGCTAAGTTGCCCATCTCACTTTACCTTTCCGCCTTCCGCCTTCCGCCTTTCGCCTTTCGCCTTTTCTTCCTACCCCGGCACCGCAAACACCGCCCTCACACCCCCACTCCCACGATTCCGGATCACCACCGTTCCTCCGTGCAGCGCCGCCGCCTCCTTCACAAAACACAATCCCAACCCGCTGCTCTTCTTCCCTGTTCCCGGCCTCGGCAGCGAATAAAACCTCTCAAAAATCCGCGACGCCGCATAATCCGGCATCCCCGGTCCCTCATCCTCCACCAAAAACCTCACCCAGCGCTCCTCGTCATCGCGCTTCAATCTCACCAACACCACTCCACCATCCGGCGAAAAATCCACCGCATTCTGCACCAGATTGCTCAACGCCGTGTGCAACAAAAACGCCTCCCCAAACACTTTCAATCCGTCCTCAATCTCGCACTTCACCCGCAACTGACGCTGCTCCGCCACCGCCGTGAAATGCTCACACACCTCGCGCGCCACCGCACTTAAATCGACCTCCATCGCCGACTCTAAAAATTTCTGCTTCTCCAGCGCCGTCAGCTTCAACAGACGATCCAACAAATCCTGCAATCGCAACGACTCCAGCTGAATATTCCGCAAAAACTTCTGCCGCTGCGCCTCGTTCATCTCGCCTTCCTGCAACAACTCCGATGCCCCGCGAATCGCCGCCACCGGACTCTTCAACTCATGCGTCAACGTCTGCACATAATGCTCCACTGACTCCCGGTTCTCCAACACATCCCTCATCGACTCAAACGCCCCGCCCAACGTCTTCATCTCGCTCCCATGCAACCCCGGCAAACGCGGTCGCTCCCCCCTCGTAATCGCCCGCGCGTAATCCGTCAGCCGACGAATCGGACGCGTCGTCCACCGCGCCAGCAAAAACGACCCCATCATCATCGCCAAAACCAAACTCCCAATCGTCCGCTTCAACCACTCCTTCGTCTCATCCCGAAACATAAAAACGTTCTTCTGCGGCTTACCCAAACTCACCACCCCCACAATCCTCTCCTCCACAAAAATCGGCGCCCCGACAAACAGCATCGACGAGTTCTTGTCCTCCTCGTTCCATCGCGTCGACCTCGCTCCATACATGCCTTTTAACGTCAACAACACATCCCGCATCGACCGCACATCGCCCACCTGCTCCGGGTGCATCGAATCGAACAACACCCGCCCGTCCGCGTCCGTCACATACACTTCAAGATCCACTTCGGTCTTCACCAAAGAATAGATTCGCGCCTCCAACACCCTCCCCTTCACCCCCACAAACGCTTCCTCCAACACCTTCGGATCAAAATTTCCCCCTGGCCCCAGATCCCGCTCCAGCAGCTCCGCCAGCAGGTTCGCCATGTCCACCATCCCCTCCTCCGCCGCCTCCAGATACTGCCTCTCCACCCGATCCAACACCTTGTCCATCATCAACCAAAATCCCATCCCTGCAATCAAGGTAAACCCCGCCAGCAACCGCGACGTCAGCGACGCCGTGTTGATAAAGTGCATCACCAATCTGAAGTAAAAAGCCAGCCACTTCATGAAACCTTCCGCCCAGCCTCCCCGTTTCTCCCATCCCACGCAATCTCAACTTCACAAAAAACCTACCCCGTCCATGCGCCTCCACCTGTTCCTAGTCCTCCTCATCACTCTCAGCACCTGCCTCCGTGCCGATGAAATCCGACTCAGGCCATCCACCTCTTCAAAAACCAAAATCCTTCAACCCGCCATTGATGCCGCCAACCCCCGCGACACTCTCATCCTCGCACCTGGCATTTACTTCGAAACCATCACCATCAACAAACCCCTCACCCTCCTCGGCCAACCCGGTGCCATACTCGACGGTTCCAAACCCATCACCACCCCCTGGACACCCGCCCCCGATCTCCCCCACGTCTACACCACCCCCTGCAAACACCGACCCGCCGGACTCCTCTTCCAAGACAAATTTATCGCCGCCCTCGACTTCGACCGCGCCCAAAAACCCGGCGACTGGCACTGGCAAACTCTTCTCAAAAACGGCCCGCCCCTCAGCCAGTTCACCCAAATCCGCGCCCTTTATATCTACCACCCCAGAGAAAAACTCATCTATCTCCGCCTCCCCGACAACGTCACTCCTTCCGACACCAATCTCGCCATCGTCCCCAACGACGCCCCTCTCATCACCATCGAAAACACCCAAAACGTCCAGATAAAAGATCTCAGCCTCCGTCACTCCGCCACCTCCATCCATCTTCAAAACAGCACCGATTCCACCATCGAAAAATGCCAGATCACCAGCTACGAAGAAACCGGCATCCTGCTCACTAACAACACCTCGCGCTGCACCATCCACAACAATCAAATCACCCGCGGTGCCCTCGAAGAATGGCAGCCTCCCCTCACCGACGACAAACCCAACTACGAAATCTGGCGCATCCACAAAGACACCGGCTACTACGACCGCGTCGCCATCAACCTTTTCCGCGCCGGCACCGCCAACCGCATCCTCCTCAACAACATCGACCGCGTCTTTGACGGCATCAATGTCGGCGACTACTCCGTTGAAACCCTCGGCAAACCCCTGACCAACCCCGACCACGGACGCGACACTGAAATCGCCCACAACCTCATCGAAAACACCCGCGACTCCGCCATCGAACTCGGCGGCGGCTGCATCAACGTCAACGTCCACCACAACACCCTGCGGCGCACCCACGGAGGCCTCCGTTTCAAAACCCCCCGCATCGGACCCGTCTTCATCCATCACAACCAGCTCATCGACGGCTCCCCCTTCAACATCTGGTTCAGCATGGACTCCTCCCCCGCCGAGGGCTTCCTCTATCACAACACCATCACCGGCAAAAACCCTGCCGTCAGCATCCTCATCCACAAACCCACCGAAAAATTCACCACCCCGAACTGGCACTTCATCAACAACCTCATCCTCACCAAGGAAGGCATCTACAAATCCCGCAGTAAAGGCCTTCCCGACGACCTTCAAATTTCTGATCACAACCTCATCCAGCCCCCTGCCCCAATCGATCAACCCCTCGAAGCCGCCATCGACACCGGCACCGACCTCTCCATCCTTTTCAAAGGCAAGCTCCCCGACACCCAACCAACCACCTTCAAAGGCAAATCCCCCGACATGGGCGCCTCCGAATGGCGTTGACGCATTTCTTCTGCCGACGTCACGTCGGCTCAGTTCCATGGAGCGCCGATGTTTCATCGGCCATCCCTCCCATCATCGGACCACCGGCGTTCCGTCGGTCTGCCTTATCATTCGTGTGAATTCGTGTCCATTCGTGGTTGAAACACCCCCTCACCCCTCCCAAACCTCCGCCAACGAATACCCCAAGCCCCGATGCGTCACAATCGGCTCCACCCCCTCCTTCACCGCCTTCATCTTCGCGCGCAAGGACTTCACATGCGCATCCACCGTGCGCTCCATCGCCGCATCCGGCTCATCACTCGCACACTCCATCAACTGCGACCGCGAATACACCCGCCCCGGATGTTTCGCCATCGTTTTCAAAAGCCGGAACTCATAAGCCGATAGCGGCAACGCCGATCCAAAATAACGGATCAAACACCTTCCCTCATCCACCTCCACCGGCTTCACCACCAACGCACCTTCCGACAGCTCCACCCCATCAACACGCGCCTTCCCATTGCCGTTATATCTCCTTAACACCGCCCTCACCCGAGCCGTCAACTCACGCGGGCTAAACGGTTTGCACAAATAATCATCCCCCCCAATCTCCAGCCCCACCACCCGGTCCACCTCCGTATTCCGTGCCGTCAGAAAAATCACCGGAACATCACTCAACCCCTGCAACTTCCGGCAAACCTCAAACCCTGACATGTCCGGCAATCCCACGTCGAGAATCAACAAAGAGAAATCCTCATCAACCATCACCCGCAACGCCTCCGCCCCCGTCCCCACCACCTTCGCCACAAACCCCTCCGACTCCAGCGAATACAGAATATTATCCGCTATCGACGGCTCATCCTCAACAATCAAAACCCGCGGTGATTGATTCACATTCATAATACAAACTTCATCTCTGATTTCGCTACCCACCGAATAAAAAATAGCCGTGTCTAAAAGCAAACGCTTCGAATCCATAAAGATTAATCTCGATTCCAAGTTCGCAACTCTCTCCACCCATTTATTTCGACTCTTTGCGTTTCCCCTTCCGGCGGAAAAATAATGATTCTTACAGAAGCTGAGTTGAGCATGTGTCCGCCCCCGATACTGAAATAGAGGCCATCCGACTCCAAAGTAGCACCATCAAACCCCAACGCCTTCAAGTCAGGCGGCAACTTATCAACTGGAACAACAGCATGATCATTACGTGATTCAATAATCAGCTTCTTATACAACGACTCTCCGGTATCATATACCTTCGACCAATCGTCATCAGACATGCTCGACAGATGCATCGCAATATTCTTCGCCCCTTGCTCATACTGTCCTAATTGATATCCATACCAGAACACAGGAGAAAGGATCAACAGCATGCCAAGAATAATGCGCAGGTAAATTTTCATATAATTCCAGATAAAGAACTTCTCCATAGCCAAAACGAATCACTCGCTCTTCTTCTAATCTAGAGCTCCATCCTCATCCAGATAAACATACTGTGGAGTTATGCGACCACGCGTGGAGGAATAATACACCCCTCGTTTTCTAATAACTTGCCATGATGGCTCTCCATCATTTTTCGGATGAACTAAAACATCTACGCGAACTCCTGGGCCTCCGCTGATACTTCGGTTGAACACAAATCCTTCTTCGTAAAAAACGACCGCTGGAAATCCCATTTTCTCCACCCCCTTTGACATCTGGACGGACTTCACTCTTTCACCAAACGATGTGCCATCACTCAGAAGCTGTTGATGCCAACGGGCCGCCTCTTTAAACATCAGCGACCAATCCGCCTCACCATATTGGTCAAGCTTCGCACCAATTCGCTCGATATCATGACCGATCAAAATCAAATGAACGGCGCAGGAAATGGGCCCCAGAAAAATGAAACCTATGATGACAAAACAAGAAAAAACCTTTTTCACGCCTCCTCCTTTCTCCCACCAATCCACATACTCCGACCGCTCCCCACCACCCCATCCCAATCCACCCTCGCCGTCGCCCACATCAACCCTGCAAGTGTCGCCACCCCGATCACCGTCAACGTTAACCCGGTGAATCCTTCAAAGAAAAAGCTGTAACTGAACAACACCAGATACACCAACTGCGCTGCCGACGCCGGACCCGCCAACGCCTTCCCTTTCACCAGATACAAATACCCGCTCGCCAAAGCCAGCGAAACCAGAGTCGCGATCACAAAACTCCATCCCAACGGCATCACATCCACCAGATATCCAAGCAACGCGTGAAACGCAAAGAACCCTGCTGCCACCAGACCATACTGCACCGGATGCAGATCCACCCCTCGCAGCATTCCCACCACCATCACCACCCCAAAAAATAGTAACAACGACAACGGCGCAAAATAGGTGATCCGCGCCACTACCGGACCCGCATTGACCACCCCCGGCATCTCCATCGCAATCCCCCGCGCCGCCAGCACATCCTCATAACGCCACTCCAGCAACCATCCCTCCCCTTCCGCCGCTGGCGTCCGCAATGTCGGCGAACTCGACCCCACAGGAAAGCTGATCTCCTCAAAATCCGTGCGCATCTTCAGCCCAAAATCCCGCAATCTCACATCGGTTCCAAACGCATAACTCCAACTATCCATCCCCCGCGCCACATACCCAATTTCCAGCGGCAGTTCTGACTTTGCCGGAATCATCACCGAAGTCTCCACCACCCCGTTCTTCGCCGCAACCCGCGTCTCCGTCTCCTCGCCCACGCGGAACTTGAACTGGTCATAACTCGTGTTCCCCTCCGGCAGCACCAGCTTCAACCGCACATTCTGCGCCGACTCACTGCCGTTCGCCACCACGCCTTTCAATCCAAACGCCACATCATAAGTCCGGTGCCATAGCAAACCGCGCTTCTGCGGACGATATTTCAAATCCACCTCTACCTGCGTCGACTCCAACCTCACCACATCCGAGCCCTGAACCATCCCCGACACTTCCACATGCCCCTGCACCAGCCCCGGCCCCCAAACCTCGCGGACCTCGTTGCCCATCTCATCCTTCGCGATTGCCGATCGCGCACTCATCCGCACCCCCAGCAAAAGCCACGCAAACGTGACCACCCAAAACACCACACCAATCGCAATCATCCGTCCAAGTTTCATAAGCATCAAAATGAGGTTCAATAATAACAACCTCATTCTGTCCGCCCTCCATGAACCCTTCATGAAGCCCCGATGAATTCCCCGTGAAAAGAACTTCAGTCAGCTCACCCCACTTTTCACTTTTCACTTTTCACTTTTCACTTTTCCATCCCCTCCCCCTGCCTTTACCGAGAAATCATCATAATGCACATCCACCAGATTTGTCGTCAAACTCACCAATGACTTCGTCTCATGCGCCACCCCCTCCGACTTGAACACTCCCACCTCATCCCCGTTCAAAGTCACCGTCACCTCATCCCCCTTCGTCCGCGCCACCAGCGTGTGCCATTCATTCAAGGTCACCTTCACCGGCCACCTCACCACCTTCGTCTCCAGATACTTTTTCTCCTCCGCACTGAACCCCTCCGGCGCTTTGCGCTTCGCATTCAAATCATTGCGGAACATCCCCTCCTTCGCATCCATCACCTGCACCTGCGTCGGCGATACCGACACCTGACAAACATGTCCCGCGTGCGCCCCCTTAAAATCCTTGTCATCAAACCAGATATCAAACCGCTTCGCCTCCGCACTCACAAACTTGAACTTCACCGACACCTCCAAATCCTGCTCCCCTTCAAACTTGATGTTGTCCACCGCCGCATGATCCGATCCCACCCCCGTGATCCCCACCAAAACCCCGTCCTTCACCACACTATTGCTCTTGTAATGACCCCACTTCGGACCAAACCCCTCGCCTGAAAAATCATCCTCAAATATCAACCGGTCATAATAGGCCGCGTCCTTGCCCAGCTTCTTCTCCGCATCCCATTTTTTAAGCCATACCCGGTCCTCCTCCGACAACTGATCCAGCGCGATCTCAAACGGCTTCAAGTTAAACACCCCCTTCAGCACCCCCTCCGGCGTCAGATCCAGCAACTCCGCCTTGATCTTCCTCCCCTCCAGATTCGTCAACTCACGAAATTCCCGCCCCTCCACGAGCGACGCGAAAAAACCCAGAAACACAATGGAAAGAAGCGGCTTCATCATTCCTCGAACAAACCCCAAACCCTCCTCAACGCAACCTCACAAAACACAAATCCCAACCCCCTCATTGCACACCGCAAACGTATCTCTAGGTTCACGCCCACACCCATGTCCCGCCGCCCACTTTCCTCAAAGCCCAGCCCACCCGCCAACATCATCCAGGTCCGCGGCGTCCATCAAAACAACCTCAAAGGCTTCGACCTCGACATCCCCCTCTACCAGCTCAACGTCGTCACCGGCCCCTCCGGCTCCGGCAAATCCTCCCTCGCCTTCGACACCATCTACGCCGAAGGCCAGCGCCGCTACGTCGAAACCTTCTCCCCCTACACG
The DNA here is from genome assembly GCF_005780165.1 of Phragmitibacter flavus. Classification (NCBI taxonomy): domain Bacteria; kingdom Pseudomonadati; phylum Verrucomicrobiota; class Verrucomicrobiia; order Verrucomicrobiales; family Verrucomicrobiaceae; genus Phragmitibacter; species Phragmitibacter flavus. The sequence continues at coordinate 100,975 of NZ_VAUV01000013.1, forward strand.
CGTCAGTTTTTTGAGCGCATGGACAAACCAAAGGTCGACGCCATCCACGGCATCCCCCCCGCCATCGCCATCGAGCAGGTCAACAACATCCGCTCCACCCGTTCCACCGTCGGCACCATCACCGAGCTGAACGACTACCTCAAAATGCTCTTCCCCCGGCTCGCCAAAGCCACCTGCCCCAGCTGCCAGCGCCCCGTCCAGCCCGACACCCCCGACTCCATCCAGCACGACCTCCTCCACCACCACGCCGACACCACCGCCCTCATCACCTTCGCCATTCCCGTCCCTTCCGACACCAACACCGCCGACTTCTTCACCTTCCTTCAAAGCCAGGGTTACACCCGCGTCCTCCTGTTCGGCGAAGTCATCCGCACCGACGAACCCCAATCCTTCAAAAAGAAACTCCCCGCCCAGGTCCAGGTCATCCAGGACCGCATCCAGCTCGCCCCCACCAACAAACCCCGCCTCATCGAAGCTCTCGAAGTCGCCCTCCATTTCGGCAAAGGCACCGTCGCCATCGCCCTCACCGATCTCAAATCTCAAATCTTGGATCTCAAATCTTTCAGCACCACCTGGCACTGCGCCCACTGCGACCTCAAACTGCCCGCCCCCACCCCCGGCCTCTTCTCCTTTAACAACCCCGTCGGAGCCTGCCCCACCTGCCGGGGTTTCGGACGCACCCTCGCGCTCGACCTCACCAAGGCCATGCCCGATGAATCCCTCAGCATCAACGAAGGACTGGTCAAAGCCTTCACCGGCGACACCTACGCCGAATGCCAGCAGGACCTCGTCAAGTGCGCCAAAGCCCGTCATATCGACCTCAACCTCCCCTTCGAAGACTACACCAAGGAAGACCGCCAATGGCTCATCGAAGGCGACAACTCCGATCCCGAAGAAGCCTATCGCAACGGTGAATGGTATGGCATCCGCGGCTTCTTCAAATGGCAGGAATCCCGCGCCTACAAGATGCACGTCCGCATCTTCCTCAGCCGCTACCGCGCCTACACCGAATGCCCCGACTGCCTCGGTTCCCGACTCAAAATCGAAGCCTCCTTCTTCAACGTCGAAGGCAAAACCCTGCACGACCTCTGGCAACTCCCCGTCAGCGAACTTCTCCCTTATTTCGAAACCCTCCCAATCATCGACTCCGACAAAGCCGCCCGCATGTTGCGCGATGAAATCGTCTCGCGCCTCAGCTACATGGAACGCGCCGGCCTCACCTACCTCAATCTCGACCGCCAAACCCGCACTCTCTCCGGCGGCGAACTCCAGCGCGTCAACCTCACCACCTGTCTCGGTGCGTCATTGGTCAACACCCTCTTCGTCCTCGACGAACCTTCCATCGGCCTCCATCCCCGCGACATCGGCAAACTCATCGGTGTCATGGAAGGCCTCCGCGACAAAGGCAACACCCTCCTCGTCGTCGAACACGAAGAAGCCGTCATGCGCGCCGCCGACAACCTCATCGAAATCGGCCCCGGTCGCGGCGAAAAAGGCGGCCACCTCGTCTTCCACGGCCCCCTCACCGACCTGCACACCAAAGTAGAAGGCTCGTCCCGAGCCTTATCTTCCAAAAAACCCAAAGCCCGCGACCTCACTCCCACCTTCTCCTCCCTCACCGGCGACTACCTCTACGGCATCAAAACCATCCCCGTTCCCACCACCCGCCGCCAGCCCAAACCCGGCCAGCACATCCGCATCAAAGGTGCCAGACAAAACAACCTCAAAAACCTTAACGTCGACATCCCCCTCGGCCTCCTCTGCGCCGTCACCGGCGTCTCCGGCTCCGGCAAATCCACCCTCATCCACGACGTCCTCTACAATAACCTCCTCCGCCAGCGCGGCGAAGCCACCGAAGACGAACCCGGCAAGGTCAAATCCATCGACGGGATCGACAAGGTCGGCACCATCGTCATGGTCGACCAATCCCCCCTCGCCCGCACCCCCCGCAGCACCCCCGCCGTCTACATCGGTGCCTTCGACCTCATCAGGCAACTCTTCGCCGAAACCCCCGACGGCAAAGCCGACAACCTCACCCCCGGCTTTTTCTCCTTCAACAGCGGCAACGGACGCTGCGAGCGCTGCATGGGCAACGGCTTCGAAAAAATCGAGATGCAATTCCTCAGCGACCTCTACGTCAGCTGCCCCGAATGCGAAGGCAAACGTTACCAAACCCACGCCCTAAAATACCAGCTCAACGGCAAAAACATCCACGACGTCCTCAACCTCACCATCGAAGACGCCATCGAATTTTTCAGTTCCCTTACCAGTGACACAGGCTTGCAGCCTGTGGGTGGGACAGGCATTCTGCCTGTCCGGCAGGGAGCTCAAGTGCGGAGCCATCCACAGCCCAAACCCTCCCCCTTCGACCGCAAACTCCAATCCATCCTCGCCCCCCTCCATCTCCTCACTGAAGCCGGACTCAGCTATCTCCGTCTCGGCCAACCCCTCAACACCCTCTCCGGCGGCGAAGCCCAGCGCCTCAAACTCATTGGTCATCTCCTCGAACCCAGTTCCGAGCAAAACACCACCCTCTTCCTCCTCGACGAACCCACCACCGGTCTCCACTTCGACGACATCGCCCTCCTCGTAAAACTGCTCCAGCGCCTCACCAACGAAGGCCACAGTATCCTCGTCATCGAGCACAACCTCGAAGTCATCAAATGCGCCGACTGGGTCATCGACCTCGGCCCCGAAGCCGGCTCCGCAGGCGGCGAACTCGTCGCCGTCGGCCCCCCCGAACTCATCGCCCAATCTCAAACCTCCTGGACCGGAAAATATCTCACCGAACTCCTCAACCCATCCGCCACTTTTCGCGAACAACCCGCCAAATATCGCCCTCAGACTCTCAACCCCCAACTCTCAACTCTCAACTCCATCTCCGTCAGCGGCGCCCGCGAACACAACCTCAAAAACATCTCCGTCAACATTCCCCGCGACGAACTCGTCGTCGTCACCGGCCTCAGCGGCTCCGGCAAATCCTCCCTCGCTTTTGATCTCATCTTCGCCGAGGGCCAGCGCCGCTTCCTCGACTCCATGTCCGTCTACGCCCGCACCTTTGTCGAGCAGATGGAAAAACCCGATGTCGACCTCATCACCGGCGTCCCCCCCACCGTCGCTATTGAACAACGCGTCTCGCGCGGCTCCGGCAAATCCACCGTCGCCACCGTCACCGAAATCTACCACTTCCTCCGCCTCCTCTTCTCCAAAGTCGGCACCCAATACTGTCCCGACTGCCACATCCCCGTCGAAAAACAAAGCGTCAACGCCATCGTCAACCTCGTCGCCAAGGAAGCCAAAACCCACCTCGTCCACATCCTCGCCCCGCTCATCAAAGCCCGCAAAGGCTTCCACACCGACATCGCCGAAGCCGCCGCCAAACAAGGCATCGAAACCCTCCTCGTCGACGGCAAATTCAAAGACACCGCCAACTTCCAAAAACTCGAACGTTTCAAAGAACACACCATCGACGCCGTCGTTGCCCAAACCTCCAAAAACATCGACATCCACACCCTGCGCCCCATCATCGAACGCGCCCTCAAGCTCGGCAAAGGCACCCTCAAACTGCGCCTCCCCGACCAGTCCATCCACATCCTCAACACCCAGATGAGCTGCCCCCAGTGCAGCATGTCCTTCGAAGAACTCGACCCCCGACTCTTCTCCTTCAACTCCCCTCACGGATGGTGCACCGACTGCCGCGGATTCGGCGTCATCACCTCCAACCCCGGCAGCGACCAAAAACGCGACGACATCTCCCAACTCGAAGCCGAACTCGAAGAAGAACGCAAATTCGACAGCGCCGACCACTCCACGGAACCCTGCCCCACCTGTCACGGCTCCCGCCTCAACCGCATCGCCCGCAGCGTCCGCCTCAAGCGTGACACGGACTTCCAGTCGGTGCGTGAGACGGACATCCTGTCCGTCACCAAAAAGAAATCAGCCAACACACCTCCTTCACCCCAATCCCCCCTCGCCATCGGCGACCTCGCCACCCTCTCCGCCGAACGCGCAGCCGCCCTCATCGCCACCCTCACCTTCACCGGCACCGAAGCCGAAATCACCCGCGACATCCTCACCGAAATCAAACAACGCCTCCACTTCATGCAGGAAGTCGGCCTCGGTTACCTCCAGCTCGGACGCAGCGCCGACACCCTCTCCGGCGGCGAAGCCCAACGCATCCGCCTCTCCGCCCAACTTGGCTCCAACCTGCGCGGCGTCCTCTACGTCCTCGACGAACCCACCATCGGCCTCCACCCCCGCGACAACCAACGACTCCTCAACACCCTCCTCGCTCTGCGCGACAAAGGCAACTCCCTGCTCGTCGTCGAGCACGACGAAGAAACCATGCGCGCTGCCGACACCATCCTCGACCTCGGCCCCGGTGCCGGCCGATACGGCGGCGAAATCATCGCCCAAGGCAACCTCGCCCACATCCTCAAACACAAAACCAGCGTTACCGGCAAAGCCCTGCGCGAGCCCATGATCCACCCCCTTCATGGCAAACGCCGCCCCCTCCCCAAACCCAACGCCCCCGACGCCTGGCTAACTCTTGAAAACGCCAACAACAACAACCTCAAGAACCTCACCCTAAAAATCCCCCTCGCCCGACTCACCGTCCTCACCGGCGTCAGCGGCTCCGGCAAAAGCACCCTCATGCGCGCCGCCCTCCACCCCGCCGTCAAAGAAGCTTTGGCAAAACCCACCAAGGCCAAACCTAAATCAAAAAATACCAATCTCACAGGCTCAGAGAATCTTGCCTCCGTCTACGAAGTCGACCAATCCCCCATCGGCAAAACCTCCCGATCCTGCCCCGCCACTTATGTCGGCGTCCTCGACGACATCCGTAAACTTTTCGCCCAACTCCCCACCGCCCGCGCCCGCGGTTTCGGTCCCGGCCGATTCTCCTTCAACACCGAAGGCGGACGCTGCGAATCCTGCCAGGGCAACGGCGAAATCAAAGTCGAGATGAACTTCCTCCCCAGCACCCGCGTCCACTGCGAAACCTGCAACGGCCTGCGCTTCAACGCCGCCACCATGGAAGTCACCTACAACAGCAAAAACATCGGCGAAGTCCTCAAAATGAGCATCACCGAAGCCGCCGAATTTTTCTCCAGCCTGCCCAAAATCGCCCGTCCTTTGCAACTCCTCGCCGACACCGGCGTCGGATACCTGCAACTCGGCCAACCGAGCCCCACCCTAAGCGGCGGCGAATCCCAACGCCTCAAACTCGTCACCGAACTTCAGGCCGGCCAGGGCCGCACCATCACCGACAAAATGCGCGGCCTCAAAACCACCAAGCGCAACCTCTATCTCATCGAAGAACCCACCATCGGCCTCCACGCCAACGACGTCGCCCGACTCATCGACATCCTCCATCGTCTCGTCGACGAAGGCCACACCGTCGTCGTCATCGAGCACGAGTTGAACGTCATCGCTGAAGCCGACAACATCATCGACATCGGCCCCGAAGCCGGCGAACGCGGCGGACAAATCGTCGCCCAAGGCCCCCCCGAAAAAGTCGCCCAATCCAAAACCAGCCACACCGCCCCATTTCTTAAAGCAATGCTCTAGGAGGAGGGACATTCCTGTCCCTCTCATCACCCCAACCCCCCCGAGGGACAAAAATGTCCCTCCTCCAGTCTCAAACCACCGTTTTCGCCCGCTCCGCCTCCCACAACGTAAACCTCCCCACCCCAAGCCCTCTCGGATTCCTCCGAATATAACTCACCACCCGGGCAAAATGCCCCTCATCACGAATCATCGTATCCCGATAATTCTCCTGCCAGATACTCCCCCGACGAATGCTCCTCGCCGACACGCCCTTCCAAACCTTAATCAACCCCGGCAAAGGCTCACGCGGAACGAACAACGCATGCACATGATTCGGCATGATCACCCACGCCTGATGCTCCACCCGCGTCCCCTGAAACCGCATCATCACCTCCTCTAAAATCTCCCGATTCGCTTCTTCATCAAAAAGACAACACCCCATCCCCTCATCCAGCCACTCTTCCAGTCGTGCAGTAAACCGCCGATGATACTCCACCTCCTACTCCGGCGTCCACGGCTTTGGATGAAGACCCAACCAAATCTCCCGTTCCCTTTTCCAAACCCGTAACTTCTCCTGCGGCATCGCATCCCCGAGTCTGAACGTCACAAACTGCATCACCCCATCCCGCTGCCAATGCGGCAGCTGCGACCCATGTCGATCAACTTCATCAAAGGGGTTTAGGAACTCGCTCATCGGATAGGAGGAGGGACATTCCTGTCCCTCTCATCTCAAAAAGAGAGGGACAAAAAATGTCCCTCCTCCTAAACCTTCCCCATCAAAACACAAGCACAAAGAAAAACCCTCATCCCACCCCCAACACCCGCACCCCCAACACCCGCACCACCAACCCCTCCACCTTCCGGAAATGCACTTCATCCTTCGGCCCGACCAGCACACCGAAACCCAAAGTCCGCGCCGTGGCCGCCACCGTAAGATCGTTTTGCGGAATCATCGTTCCCGCCTCACTCAACTCCGCAAAAATGTCAGCATAATGTTCGGCCATCTCCGCTGTAAACGGTTGCACTTCCAACGTCCGTCGTAAAACTTCGAGACGCGCTCGACGTTGCGCAGCACGAATGGGTGAATCCGCAAGACGAACCCCCGTCAAAGCCTCAGCCCAAACAATCGCTGGCAGAGCGATCTCCTCATCGTCAGGAAGATCGGATTGAAGCCCGCGTGCCAGCATACGCTCCAACGAAATTAGAGCAGAAGTGTCCAGAATCAATCCCATGGATTCACCGGCAACTGGTCAGACAGGTTCACTTTCTCCAAATCATCTGCAAACGATGAATCAATCGGCAACCCCGCAAGCGCATGACGTAACTGTCCCCATGTGGCAACATGACTTCCGGAAACCGGAGACAATTCAGCCACTGGCCGGTCATTTCGGGTCAATATAAATCGCTCTCCCTTGTATTTGATGCGGGCAAGGTAATCCCCCAAATGCCGCGCCGCCTCCGTGGAACTGATAACCGTCTCCATACGTAACTATGTAATCTACACAATTACGAAATGCAATCAAGTATCCATCAGATCCTGACTCGTCCTAATACCCAATATCCTTCCGCCGATCTTGGCGTATCACCTCCTGGCCCAAACTTGCGCCTGCCATTCTTGAAACGATTTGCTACCAATTCATCACAAATTGGTAGCAAATCGTTAAATTCGCATTGCTCCCTCCACCCAACTCATTTCCTAAAATGCCCACTGTCTTTAACCTCTTCGCCTCCCCGCGCATTTCTCCACACAGCAAGCTCACCGAACCCCTCCTCCATTCCGGCGGCGTTACCATCGAACGATCGTCTCCTACAACGCCGCCAGTCCGCCTGGCTTCTAGTATGACCAACCTTCGGACGAATGGGTCACCCTGCTACGTGGCCACGCCGTCCTCACCTTCGAATCCGGTGAGACCATAGGCCTCCGCCTAGGCGGCCATCTCACCATCCCAAAACATCAAAAGCTTTGCGTCGAAAGCAGCTCTTCGGACGCCCTATGGCTCGCCGTGCACTTGGGCGTTGAAGCCAATTAAACTTCAACGCCCCACCCCACTCCTCACTCCTCACCCTTTGTTCACCGCAATCTCCACCCTGCGGTTCTGCTGACGTCCATCCGCCGTCTCGTTTGACGCCACCGGAACCTCCTCACCCATCGCTTTCACCTTGATGCGTTCATCCTTTAGTCCCGACTGATTCATCAACCACACTTTCACCGCTTCCGCACGCTCCTCCGCCAGTTCCATATTCGTCTCCGCCTCACCACGGGAATCGGTATGTCCGGTCACCGTCACCGCACCCTCCGGATAGGCCGCCAGGATCAGCCCCACCTGCTTCAACTTCGCCTGCGCATCCTCCTTCAGAACTGCCTTGTTCGTGTCAAACAGCACATCTCCCGACAACTGCATCTGCAGCTCACTGTCAGTCTCTTTCACCGCCAAATCCATCCGCGCCTTCTCCAGTTCCAGCTCCTTCTTGGCCAGTTCCACCTTCGCCTTTTCCAATGCCAGCAGTTCCGCCTTTTGATTATCCAGCTTGGCCTTTTCGAGCTCGATCTCCTTTTGTTTCACCTCAAGCTCTTTTGCCGTCACCGCGTCGTCCGACCCCTGGGCCTCCAATGTCGACATCGTTCCGCAAACACCGAAAAAAGTCATCGCGGCACCATAAGTAAGCAATTTTAGTTTCATCATTCGAAATGGGTTGGTTCAACCATAGATCGGTTCCCGCTACCCCTTTGCGCTTGTCAGGCAGCTTCCCTCTCTCCCGGTCGGTCCAACACTTGTCCCGCTCTCATCAAAAAATCCGGAGCTCGATCCAAATCGCCGCCGTGTCACAAACCCACGGATCTTTCACATCCAACCGCAAGACCATGATCATGCTCATGGCAAAAAAATCCCCATCTGCCTCATCACTCCCTGAAGCCAAAATTCGACAACCACTGAATAAAACCAATCGCCTGTCCGTCACTTCACCCACACTCATGAAACCGATCCAACTCATAAGCCCCAGCATCACCCGCTTGATCGCCTTCGCCCTCTTTGGCACTTGCCTAAACATGCTGACCTTCAACCTCAACCTCAGCGCCCAAGAACCCGTGCGCACCGCCCTCTACAAAGGCAAGGTCCAACTCCGCAACGCCGACGGCTCTCTCGTTCCTTTCAATCAAGGACGCGTCGGCGTCACCAACGCCGCAGGCCGCATGACCGACAGCACCGCCCTCGCCCGCGACGGCACCTACCAGTTCCGGCTCACCAACGAGCCACACATCATCCAGGTCCTCGTCCGCGGCTACCACTTCACCCCCAACCCACTGCGCTTCCACCCCCGCGGACCGGGCGACATCCCCACCATCATCGCCACCGCCCAACGCGCCGACGACCCCAACAACATCAACAACACCCGCGTCCCCACCCCCACCGGTCTCGACTCCGGCTCCAATTCCAACGCCCCCACCGTCACCGGCACCATCCTCGGCAACCTCAAACGCCACCCCCGATCCCAGAGCCAGGCCGACGTCTCCAATCGCCACTTCCTCATCAAAAACGCCAGCACCGGTCAACTCATCTCCACCGTGCGCACCAACAATCAGGGACAGTTCCGCTTCAGCCATCCCGTTGGCCTGCGCATCATCATCGAAGCCAAACCCGGCTCCGGCCTGACCTTCACCCCACCCACCGTCACCACCACCATCCCACGCGGAACCAGCAACCTCGACTTCGTCTACACCGCTTCCAACGAAGTCGGAACCGCCGACCGCAACCTCGCCAACGACCGCACCGACGTCGCCAATTTCGTCAAACCCACCCTCAAAATCACCCAGGCACCCACGTCCATCATCCTCAACAACGAAATCGAATTCGTCGCCACCCTTGATGGCAAGCCCATGACCCCCAACTACCGCTACACCTTCCTCGTGCGCTACGACACCGACCGCGCCTGGCGCACCATCGCCAACCAGCAACGCAGCCCCAAAATTCGCTACACCCTCCCAGACTCCGGCCACTTCGCCTACAAGGTCGTCGTCTACAGCGCCGGCGTCCCCCTCGGCTCCGAAGAACAGCGCGCTTTCGCCCGCGAGCAAACCCCGCCAGTCACCTCCAACACCCAGCGCGGCAGACCCCGCGCCGTCGGCCTTGGCGACTTCATTCCCATCTACGTCGAACCCGCCGGCAATGCCCCTCACATCGTCCTGCGCGTTAGCATCGACCAAAACCAGGGTCAGACAGGCGTTCAGCGCTGGATCAAAGTCGCTCCCTACGTCAAAATCGAATGGCCCAGCGCTTCCACCACCGATATGCCCCGCAACAACGCCCGGGTCACCTATCTTGTGCGCCACGAGACCCAGCGCGAATGGACCATCGTCCATCGCAACACCCCCACCCTGCAATGGGCATGGACCCCCGACCGCCCCGGCAAATGGTTCCTGCGCGTCGACTTCGTGCCTGACCGCGCCCATTGGAACTACAACCCCGGACGCGCACAAATTGAATTCACCGCCAACACCCGCACCGCCAATCAAAACCGCGACACCGAAGCCCAAGGCAACGGCATCACCAGCCGACCCTCCGAAGGTCTCTGCGCCGAATAACCCGCGCTACCTCGCATTCATGAAGCCGTGTTCACCGCAAACCGGTGCGCGGCCTTGTGCAGCGACTTCATATTCGCAGGCGCTGGTTTGCCAATCTTCAACCCCAGCATCGCCCCGGCCCGCTTCAGCAAATCCGCATCCAATCCACGATACACCGGCAAAAACTCCGCCTCTGTCAATCTGCCCCACACCTTCAGCGACTCATTCGCCTCCTTGTCCGAATCCCCTCCCACCTCAACAGCCCACCACCCACCACTTTCACTCCCCGTTAAAAAAACCCTCGCCGCCAACACCCGCTTTCTATTACTTTCCTCACAAGCATTACCGCCCCCACATTCCCCTCTAGCAACCTCCATCCATTCTGCGCCACCGCCCTTGGAACCATTCAAATCAAATACCCTCACAACCATGAAAACCAAAATCAACTTTCTCATCGGCACTGCTTTTGCCATCACCTCCATCGCCCAAGCCGACCTCGTCATCGAACAAACCATCGAAAACTCCACGCAGCCGACCTCCAAAATGACCTTGAAAGTCAAAGGCAACAAAATCCGCACCGATCTCGGCAACACGACCACCTCCATCGTTAATATCGAGACCATGGAAAACATCACCCTGATGCATCCCACCAAAATGGTCATCAAAACCGACCCCGCCCAAATCAAAACCGCAGCAGAAACCACCGTAGCGGACCCTGACATCAAAGCCATCGACAACGGCAAAACCGAAGAAGTCAACGGCTACAAGTGCGCCATCTGGACCATCGAACACTCCGGCACCAAAATGACCTTCTGGGCCACCAACGACTTCCCCGACTACGCAGAATTCAAAGAAGAATACGAGAAACTGACAACCATCCCCGACGCACCAAATCCCACTGGCGGTATCGACGGATTGGTCATCAAAACCCAAATGGAAACCGCCGGCACCACCTCGACCATTACCATCAACTCCATCAAAAAAACCCCCGTCGACGACTCCGAATTCGAAATCTCCATCCCCGCCGGCTACCAGGAAATAAATCTCCCCAAATAATCGCCCCCCACACCCTTCATCCACACGGCATTCGAGCAACCTCGAATACCGTCATCATCGACTTCCAATAGAGAAAAATCCCCGGCCAGCATGTCCAGTTTTCCCTTCATCGGAATGCCCGAAACCGGCACGATGTAATCCCTTACTTTCAACCCATGCGTCACCACCTGCGGCCAAAAAAACGCCCGAATCGTGCAACCCTCTTCGTTTAGCGGATTCCATCCCTCCCTCGTCAGCAACCAGAACGTCGAATTGCACTGCGGGTCCAAATCCACCACCAACACACGCTGACCCCCAAAATCAGGATGAAAAGCCAGCGCCGCCGCCATGTTCACCGTGTTGGCCGTTTTGCCGACACCCCCCTTAAAATTGAGCATGGCCAATCGTTTCGCTGACATCGATCCACCTACCAAAGCCTGAGCACAAAAACAACCTCGATTTCTCGATGTTTCATCAGTTGGAAAGTCGGGAAATTAATAGTGCCCCCCATCCTAGCATGCTCGGGCCTCATTGAATTATTTCGCTTTGGTTGAGCATTGCCTCGTCCATCTTTCCCATTGCAAAAAAAGTAGAATCTCCCTAGCATCGCGGCTCACCGATCTCCCATGACCAAGCTCTGTCCACACCACCCCCATGCCCTGCACTTTATTTGCAGCGTCATCCTTCTTTGCGTCTCCATCTTTCCGCAACAATCCGAAGGCGCAGACGGCACCTGGAGCAACCTCCTCGGCGGAGCATGGGATACCCCCGGTAATTGGACGTCCAACACCATCGCCGACGGTGCCGGATTCACCGCCAACTTCGGCAACCTCAACATCATCACCGCCAACCAGACCATCGACCTCAACTCGGACCGCACCATTGGCCACCTTCGTCTAGGCGACAACAACACCACCGATCGCCGCTCCTACCTGCTATCCACATCCAACCTCTCCACCCTCACGTTCGACAACAGCCCGAACGCTACCAACTCAACCATCATCCAGCTCGGCAACAGCAACGGCGATACCGTCTCCGCGCCCCTCTCACTCAACAGCTCTCTTTCGCTCATCAACGCAGCGACCGACCGCACCCTCACCGTATCCGGAAACATCAGCACTGCCACCACAGGCCTAAAAACCATCACCATTCCAGGCACCGTATTTCCAGCCTTTGGCTCCAGCCCCTACGCATCATCTCCGAACGTCGGCCCCATCGCCCTGAGCGGAAACATCACCGACGGGACCGGACAAATCGGCGTCCTCGTCGACAGTCCCGGCGGCACCAACCTCACCCTCAGCGGCACCAACACCTTCACCGGCGGCGTCACACTTAACGACGGCACCCTCACCCTCAACACCACTGCAGCCGCAATCGGCTCCTCCGCCACTGCCCTCACCATCAACGGCGGCATGTTCAACGTCACCACCGCCAGTCTCACCATCACCAACGCCGTCGCCATGAATGGCGATTACACCTTCATCGGCTCCCAAAGCTTCAGCCAAAACGGACCCATGACCATGGGCAAAGACATTATTCTTACCGTCAATGCCTCCCAATACAATTTTAACGGCGTCCTCGGCGATGGAGGCAACGCCTACACCCTCACCAAAAACGGAGCCGGCACCCTCTACCTCGCCAACACCGTCAACACCTACACCGGTGGCACTGTTGTTGAAGGCGGAAAACTTGTCGTCAGAAGAATCACCTCCCTCGGCGGCACCGGCAGAAACGTCCTCGTCACCCGTGGCGCCTCCCTTTCCATCGTAACCGACCCCCTCAACCAAGCCTTCCTCGACCGCATCGACACCAGTTCCGTCGGTTTCGTGGGAGCCTGGAACACTGCCAGTTCCAGCAACCTTGACTTGAGCGATCTGCCTAACATGATCCTCGGTTCAGCCAGCGGCACCTCCACTTACTCCGGCACCATCACCCCCTACGCCAACACTTTCAAATTAGGTGGCAGCAGCGGCACCACCACAGTGATTTCCTCATCCTTGGCGGGAGCTGGCAGATCCCTCGAAGCCGGCGTCAAAGGTCTCAACGTCGGCAACGTCACCCTCAGCGGCGACAACACCTACGACGGCAACACCACCCTGCGCGGGCCCATCACCCTCCAACTCAACGGCAACACCGGCAAAATCAACGACCTCTCCAACGTCGTCATCACTGGCAACAGCACCTTCCGATACGACAACACCGGAGCCGCCGCCGCCATCAGCGAAACCTTCGCCAACCTCCAACTCCAGGCCGGCGACGCCACCATTCTTTCCCAACGCTCCACCGCCTTCGACACCACCCTCACCTTCAACAACATCCTTCGCTCCTCAGGTGCCACCGCCAACTTCACTGTTGGCGGCACCGGAGCCACCACCGCCCTCAACAAAGTCACCCTCACCACCGCGCCCGCTGCGGAAGCATTCCTCGACCAGGGCCTCTTCGTCGCTGGCAACAACTACGCCGCCTACGACAGCGGCGGCTTCATTCGCGCCCTCTCCTATGTAACCGATGCCAATACTTCCACCGTCACCGCCGGAACCACCATGGCCAGTGGAACCGACTCCCATGTCGACCTGACCGGCAGCATCAGCGCCCAAACTACCGACGCCATCCGCAGCCTGCGCATCACCGCTGCAAACAACGTCACTCTTGCCGCTGGTGCCACCCTCACCATCAGCGAAGGCGGCATCCTCAAATCAGGTGCCAACGCCACCACCATCAGCGGCGGCACCGGCATCACCAGCGGAGCCGAAGAACTCATCATCCGCGCCGACGCCTCAGGCGACACCGTCAATCTCAACACCAACATCCTCGCCACCTCCACCGGCGGCCTTACCAAATCCGGCGCAGGTCTGCTCGTCCTCACCGGTAACAATGACTACACCGGCAACACCACCCTCAACGCCGGCACTCTCCGCGCCATGGGCACCCAAACGCTTGGAGCCGACGACATCATCATCAACGCAGGCACCCTCGACCTCCGCGCCAACGGAATCACCAACGGCACCCCGGAGGCCCTCATCTTCGGCAACAACGTCCAAATCGAAGGCGACTCCACCATCATCGTCAACAACCTCACCAGCAGCGGCAGCATCCGCAACAAAACCATCCAGATGGGCGACCTCACCATCGGAGGCAACACCCTCACCGTCACCAACAGCAACGGCTACGGACTAGAATTTGCCGGAACCACCAACCTCTCCCTCAGCGCCATCGGCAACACCACCCTCAACATCGGCTCTTCCTCCGTCTCCCCGCTCACCCAGGGCCTCACCCTCTCCGGCAAAGTCACGGGCACCTCCCACCTCACCATTCGCGGTGCCGGCACCGTTCAACTTACCAACGACACCAACGACTTCACCGGCAACCTCCACATCACCGGCGGCGTCCTGGCCGCTTCCAGCGACGGAGCCCTCGGCAACCTGGCCAACCAGATCAAACTCACCGAAGCCACTTCGGCCTCCACCTTCCGCGCCCTCGACACCTTCTACACCGACCGCACCCTTCAACTCGGCAACAACGTTTCCATCAACAACGTCATCCAGGTCGTCGCCGGCAAAACCTTCACCCTCAACACCGCCTTCCAAGGCAACAACGGCTTCCTCAAATCCGAAAACGGCACTTTTGAAATCAACGCCAACAACAGCACCTGGGACGGACACATCACCATTCAGGACGGCGTCGTCAAAGCCTCCAACAGCGGCGCTCTCGGCACCACCGCCGGTTCCACCTGGGTCAACAACCAGGAATCTGCCCTCCATCTTAATGGCGGCGCTGCTGGCATCACCATCGCGGACGACCTCTACCTCCTCAACACCGGCGTCAGCAACTCCGGTGCCCTCCACAGCCTTGCCGGAGCAGGCACCAACACGGTCAGCGGAAAGATCACTCTCAACGGCTTCTCCTCCATCGGCGTTGAAACCGGCGGCAACCTCAACCTCACCAACACCACCGCCATCACCGGCGACAACACCCTCCACGCCTCCGGTCTCCTCAACAACAACTTCGCTTTCACCCTCACCGGCGGCGGCAACGGCACCCTCGCCGCTGGCATCGCCACTGGAGCCAACACTTTCACCAAACTCGGCAGCGGCACCTGGAACCTCACCGGCTCCAGCACCTTTACCGGAGCCGCCATCGTCAACGACGGCACCCTCATCCTCAGCGGCACCGAAGGCAAACTCAGCACCGGCAGCGCCTGGCAGATCAGCCCCGGCGCCACCCTCGTTCTCGACAACACCAACGGTCACCTCGACAACCGCCTTGGCGCTCGCGGTATCCACTTCGGCGGCAACCTCACCATCATCGGCGACGCCTCCGCCACCACCATCGAAACCATCTCCGGCAGCAACCTCCTCACCGGCAACACCGCCTCCACCCTCACCCTGGACGCCCACGACACGCAATCCCTCACCTTCCAAGTCAACAGCGGCTCCTTCAACCGCAACGCCCAGGGCACTTCCCTCTACCGTGGCGACAACCTCGGCAACACCCCCGGCGCTGGCGTCGCCACCATGAAAGCCACCACCGCTCCCACCTTCATCGGACAGACCGGAGCCGCCAACACCACCAATCGCGGCATCCTCTCCTGGGCTTTGGTCGACCAGACCACCACCGGCCTCGGCCAGGGCTTCGCCACTTACGATCCCACCAATGGCATCCGCCTCCTGAACGCCGACGAACAACTCAGTTACGTTCACGGCCTCGTCAATGGCGTCGCCGGATCCAACTCCAACATCGCGGTCATCGAATCCAAAGGCACCCTCGCCCCCTACACCATCAACTCGCTCAACCTCGGCGACGGTGGCGGCATCGACATCCAACCACTCACCACCCTAACCCTCGAAAGTGGCGGCCTCCTCGCCACCACCGGCAACACCGGCATCCACGGCGGCATCCTCCAAACCAGTTCCAATCGCGAACTCATCATTCACGCCCTCTCCGACCTGGAAATCACCTCCGTCGTGGCAAACTTCAATGCCGGCCTCACCAAGACTGGCAACGGCACCGTCACCCTCGGTGCCTCCAACCTCTACACCGGAGCCACCACCATCAACCAGGGCACCCTCAAGCTGAACGGCGGCGATCACACCCTCCTCGGCGGACAAATCCTCAACGTCAACACCGGCGGAACCCTCGACCTCAACGGCACCACCCAATACGTCGGCATCCTCAGAAGCCTGGGCAGCTCGAACAACGAAATCCCCCAAACGGGAGGCACCATCACCACCACCAACGGCCCCGCCACCCTCGTCGCCAACCAAACCTCCAGCAGCACCTTCGCAGGCCAGATCACCGGAGCAGTCTCGCTCATCATTTCCAACACCAACACCCTCGCCCTCAGCGGCAACATCGCCCACACCGGCTCCACCCTCATCAACGGCGGCATCACCAGCATCCGCAACAACGGCGCCCTTTCCCTTACCTCCGGCATCGACGTCCAATACGGCTCCCTCCGACTCGAAAATCACTTCCTCTCCGACAACTCCGACCGCATCGCTGATGACATCGACATCACACTTCGCGGCGGAACCCTCAGCCTCTACGGACGTGCCGGAGGCACCACCACCGAAACCGTCGGAAACGTCTCCCTCGCCCAGGGCCTCAACACCATCACCTCAGCCACTGGCAGCAACAATGGCAACCTCATGCCACAAGCCTCCATTCTCACCCTCACCTCACTCACCCGCGATGCCAGCAGCGGAGCCACCGTCAACTTCGGCCAGTCCTACTCCGGCACCAGCTCCGAGCGGCTCGGCATCATCGCCAGCACGGCTGGCTCCTCCGAAAACATTCTCGTCAGCGGCGGATTTACCAACACCAACAACCTCGTTGGTCCTTGGGCCATCTACACCGCCTACTTCAACACCAACCCCCTTGAGTTTGTCAGTTACGATAGTGCAGGCGGCTTTGGCGCCCTCAACGCCGCCGGGTTCGCTCAGTATGACGGCACCACCCTGCCCGCCACCGCCCAACCCAACCAAAACATCCGCATCACCGCCTCAGCTGCGGTCGCCTCCGGTGGACTCAACATCAACGCCCTCAACATCGTCTCCAATTCCACCGTCAACTCCCCGGTCGTCTCCTTCGCTGCTGCCACCGACATCCTCAACCTCACCAGCGGTGCACTCGCCGTCAGCCAGGACGCAAACATCACCTCCCTACCCATGATTGGATCAGTCCCCAACGAAGGGCGACTCACCGCAGGCGGCACCACGCCCACCGCTCCCGTCGACCTCTTCATCTACTATCAAAACAACAACACTGCCAACGCGCTCACCATCAACTCCGCCATCATCGACAACCCCAACAATGGTGGCCAACCGCTCCGACTCATCGTCAACGGCACCAACTTCGGCAAATACCCCGTCACCCTCGCCAGCAACCTCAACAGCTACACCGGCGGCACCATCGTCAACGGCTCCGAACTACGCATCGGTAATGCCTCCGCCGCAGGCAACCTCGTGGGTGGAGGACTCACCCTCAATGGCAGCAACGTCATTCAGGTCAACGGCACCATCGCCCAACAAGACATCACCCTCAACGGTTCCTCCGTGCTGACCCTCGTCGGCAATAACACCCTCGACGACATCGCCATCAACAACAACGGTGGCGGCAATGTCAACCCCACCATCAACGTCGGCACCGGCATCCTCACCCTTGACGGCGACATCTCCGTCACCTCCTCCAATGTCGCCAGCACCGCCACCATCACCGGCGGAACCCTTGCCTTGGGTGCCGCCACCCGCACCATCGACGTCGCTCCCATCATGCACGATGGCGAATACCTCTCCCCCGAACAAGCCGCCCTCAACATCGCCAGCATCATCTCCGGCACCGGTGTCGGCATCATCAAAACCGGCGAAGGCCTTCTCCAGCTGAGCGCGGCCAACAGCTTCAACGGCGGCATCGACCTCCAAGAAGGCGGTCTCGTCATTGCCAACGCCGCCGCCCTTGGCACCGGCACCCTCGAAATTGGCGACAACACCACCATCACCGCCGACGCCACCGCCCGCACCGTCACCAACGCCGTCACCATTGTTGGCGACTTCACCATGGGCGTTCGCGGACCCGTCGTCCCCGCCGCCCTGACCCTTTCTGGAGCGATCGGCTGGGGAAGCAACCAAACGCATGAAGTTACCGTCAACAGCAACCCGACCATTGCCCAGACCATTTCCGGTGCCATCAGCGGCAGCGGCGGCATCATCAAAGAAGGCATCGGCACCCTCGCCCTTACCGGCAACAACAGCAGCACCCTCGACTGGACTGCCGCCGGAGCCATCACGGTCAATCAAGGCACCCTGCGCATCAGCACCGACAACGCTTTGGGCATCGCACCCGCTACCACCACGGCCGCCAATATCGTTCTCAATGATGGTGCCCTTTCCGCCAGTGCGAATGTCACCCTCAACGCTTCCCGCGGCATTGCCCTCGGCGACGAAACCGGCTCCGGCACCGGCATTCTTGATATCGTCACAGCAGGTCAAACCCTCGCCTACGCCGGGACCATCACCGACAACGGCACCGGCTCCGACAACCTCCTCAAGACGGGTGCCGGCCAGCTCACCCTTAACGGCACCAACACCTACTCCGGCAACACCACCATCGCCTCCGGCACGCTTGCCCTTGGTGCCAACGGCTCCATCAACAACTCCGAGAAAATCACGGTTGTGTCAGGTGCCACTTTTAATGTCACCGCCGTCACCGGTGGCTACCAACTCACCTCCGGTCAAACCATTGAAGGCGCCGGCACCGTCACCGGTCCCACGGTCGCCCTCTCCGGCTCCATCATCGCCCCCGGCACCGGCGTCAACCATGAAGCCGAAAGACTCACCTTCGCCAGCGGACTCACTCTCAATGCCGGATCCTTCGTTGACCTGCAAATCACCACGCCTACCTTTGTCAGCACCAACAGTTTCGACGGCAACCTCGTCGGCTCTGCAGGCTACCTCACCTACGTTTCCACCAATGGAGTCGGCCAGAAAGAGCACGACCAGCTCAACATCACCGGCACCCTTACCCAACAAGACGGCGCTCAATTCCGCGTGTTCTCCGACGGCTTTGTTCCTGCCTACGGTCAAATCTTCAACCTCATCGACTGGACCACCAGCTTCCTCGCGTCTGCCAACCTTGGACCATCAGGAGAATTCTATCGCGACGGCTCCACCGATGGCATCTACGACCTCGACCTCCCCGACATCTCCAGCTACGGACTTCTCTGGGACATGCAAAGTTTCGCCACCCATGGCGTCCTCGTTGTCGTCCCCGAACCCAGCCGCGTCCTTCTGCTGCTCCTCGCCCTCAGCTTCGCCATCACCCGACGCCGTCGGCAGGCAAACCATTGAATTTCAACGCCACCGCGGCAAGTCAATCCCCATACCTTGTTCGCAGACGACTAACCGCTTGCTGCACTTTCAAATCCAACTGACGAAACCCCTGCAATTCTTCCAGCACTCTGCGCGCCTCAGGCACGTTCCCCAACTCGAACTCCATCTCCGCCAACATCACCAGCGGAATCGCATCATTTCTTGAAGTCAGCTCACAAGCACGGGCAAAAGCATCGCGCGCAACACGCACGTCACGCTGTGGATTCCCTGGCGCACAAAGCACCAGCCCCAGATTGCGCCAGGCATTCGCAAACCCTGGCGAAGAATTAACCGCCCGGCGAAATGCCTCAATCGCCTCGACCGGCTCCCCGCTGTCACGAAGACTGTTGCCCATGTTATACCAAACCCGGGCATCTTCGGGAGCTATCTTCAATGCACGCCGAAAAAGATCCATCGCCTCCCGATGTTGCGCCGACCTTTGGTGCATCGCACCAAGATTACCCAAGACTACCGGATTACGTGGTTGAATCCGCTCCGCGTGAGTCAACAAGGTCCATCCATCGCGCCAGGTGGCACATTGCCGATAAGAAAGCACCATCAAGCCACAACACAGCAATCCAGCAAACCCCACTCTCCCCTTATAAAACTTTCCACCACGACCCGCCACCCAAAGACCAAAGAAAAGAAATGCTCCAGTAAGTGGTAAGTAACTATACCGATCAGCGGTATAGCTGGTCCCCACATAAAAAATTCCGGCAGAAGGCAGCGCACCGACCAAAAACCACATAGCAGCGAAAAATAGATCCGGATATCTCCTGCGCCACCACCATACCATTAGCATTCCGAAGATCAGCAATACCCAAAACAATAGCGACACCCACAAATTATCCTCTGGATAAGCATAGTGAAACGTCAACCCAAATGGCACGAACAGATGCCATAAAGTAAAAAACAAACCACCCGGCAGGTGCAACAACCGATAACTCAACGAAAGATGATGCATCCACTCCCCATGACTTCCCTTTCCCTGAAACCACAACGTCATCACACTGATCACCAAGGCAATCCCGAACCACCACCGCCATTCAATCAGTTTCGTCCACCAAAACCGCCATCCCCATGATCGTTCACCCGCTTTCCAACCCAGAGCGAGAATCGCGAGCACCGGCAAAATCACCGTCGAAGGTTTTGCCATCATCGCAGCCAGGAAAAACATCCACGCCCACGACCGCCTCCCCGTCACGATCATCCACAACGAACTGAAGAAAAACAGCCCGCTCAAGACCCCCTTCCGGTCACTGATCCACGCGACGGATTCCACATGCAGCGGATGAATCGCAAACAGCAGCGCCGCCACCAAACCCGCCAGGGGTGATGCCGTCAGCCTCCATGCGAACAGATACACCATCCAAGAAGTCAGACAATGCAGCAAAACACTGGTTAAGTGATGTCCCCCCGCCCGCTCAACTCCAAACACCTGCACATCCGTCATGTGCGAAATCCAAGTCAGCGGATGCCAAAGATTCTCCACACCCGCATGAGCCACTTGCAGCCCGGAATCATGATAGGTCAATGCCCATCGTATCCCTTCCACCGTCAGCCCACCATTGACGTAACCATTCCCCAGCACCATCTCCGGGTCATCGTAGGGCACAAATCCAAAGTGGACCGCTTGACCAAATACCAACCCCACGACCAGGACAATCAGCACCAAGGCTGCCCGGGGCTCGTTCCCAAACCACTTGTCGATGCTTTCAAAAAAGGCATTCACCGTTCTGCGTGCCTTTTCCTCCATGCCGCGACCGCATCACTTCAGGCGCGACCCATCCGGCGCCGACGCCCCACGATCAAGAGAATGCCTGCAGCACCCACAAAAAAGGCACTGGAAGGCTCTGGGACAGGTGGGACGTTGGAAAAGTTGGCATGTTGCTGACCATCCATGGAAACCGTAAATTCGGTTCCCGCCGCGAATGCAGCTCCCCCGTCCAGGCTGATATTCCAAGTCATCGAATAAATATACAAAAGATCGGCATCGGTGGCAGTCACGAAATTGTTGCCTCCGCTGTAGTCATATCCGCGGACCAAAAGGAAGTGCTCGCTCGTCTGACCTAACGTTTGAATCAGACCAGTAAATCCATTGGACAAGAAAGTCGTCGCCCCGGCTTCATTGCGGTTCGCCCATCCCAACGACGCAAGCGGGTTTGCATTGGCGGGTAGTCCAACGACAAACTGGCCTGACGCAGTTGGCGCGGGATGCACGCCACCAAAAGCCATCGAAACATTGAAGTCATTCGGACTCAAACCGCTCCCCGCACTCACCAAACCCAGCGCACCGCCAATGGGCAGTCCATTAAGCACTGTGGTTGCGATATCCCTACGGGACGCAATCGGTTGGGTGTAGCTCATGGTCATGCTGATTTGCGTTACGTTCCCAGCGAAACCTGTCAGTCCGAAGCTGTTATACATCTCGTTTCCACCATCATAGTTGATGGAATTCACCACCTGCAGATCTGCTGTGCCCCCGGTCAACGCAAAGGAGATGGTGGCCCCAAAATCACTGGAAACCCGGTTCGTCGGATAAATGGACCCAGCATCAATCGTGAACGTTCCCGCCGAAAAATCCTGCACCAGCACGTCCTTGTTGATCCCACCGGTCAAAAAATTGCCCGCGTCCAAATTTGCTTGGACCGTTCCGTTGCCCGACCAGGACGCGCCACTGATCTGACCACTATTGTTGGTAGATATATCAAATGGTAAAACCGCGAAGCTCTGCAATGCATTGATGAGAAATACTGATGTCACCACAGCAATGCTCACAACTTTCCGTCGAGGTAAAATATCTTCAGTTCGCATAACTATATTAAAACATCTCATTTCATCAGCCACGTTCACGAGGGCACGAATCGGCACATCAATTAAATCCATTACTTTAGCAAGGTGTAATATCAACCTATTAGTTTAAAGTTTTTTCGACTTCGCTTCGTTCAACACTTCCGACTGCTGCATCGCCATTTAATCATCTTTGTCTTCGAGGCCTTTCAATAATCTCTGCAGTTGGTCGAATTTCAGGCAAGTCAGTCAATAACAACTGGACACAAAAATCCCGACTTGTAACGTTCAATGATTTACTTAATAAGTTATTCTAATCGCTGGCGATTTATCTCTACCTAGGTTTGAAACTTTCACCATCAAACCGTTAATCCCCTCACTTCTAGTCATAAGTTCCACTAATCCTGAAAGTTAAACCGACACGCCATGGCGCTCGACTTTCCCGAGCTGTTGCCATGCTTCGTCTACCGCAGTGTTTTCATATTACCAAGCCCCTTGACGACCTCCCCCATCTTGGGCGCTGAAACCTCCCCTTGTCCATTAACGACTGACCGATGGAAACCACGCATTCGGAAACAGCGTCTCAATCGAGTTGTCCTCCAGCTTCAACCGGTAAACCCGCATCGTCATGTCGACGACATCTCCCTCGCCTTTTTTAATATCGTCTCCCGTGAATCCGGTGAACACCACTGACTTTCCATCCAGGCTCACCACTGGCTGCCCAACGTGCAGTCCTTTGGGACTGATCCTCTCCGGCTTGCCCGCTTCCAGATCAAGATCAGCTTTCATCAGGCAGTTCGATGGCCCCTGGATGTCTTTGATCTCGTCCTCCATCACTACAAAATTGCCCACCACGGTTTTCCCATCCGGCAACACCCAAAAGTTGCAGTCGCTCGCCGCATAAGGCTGCCCAAACAAATCCTGCAACCCCTTGCTCCATGCCACCGCGCCATCGAGTTTCAGTTGCACCAGCGCCTTCATGTCATGCGCCATGGGTTCACCCGTTTTCAAGTTCCATCCTGCGAGATACAAATCTTCGTCCGCCTTCAACCCGTCTCCCAAAAGCCTGAATCCCGTGCCGTCCGGTTTGATGACGCCCACCTTCCAGTGCTTCGCCCCGAGGTGATGAAACGCAATCAAATCACCATCTGGCGACCAGCTTCCCCCATAAACTTCACGACCCTCAATCGGCAACTGGCGCTGTTCTCCCGTCGCCAGGTCCACGATCGCCAGCTTGCGACCTTCTTTGAGAAACAAGGTGATCAGCAACTGCGTCCCGTCTGGTGAAAGCGCGGGATCATTCCCCCCTTTGACCTTGGCCACCAACCCCTCCTTCTCGCCCTTTTCCGTAACCACCCGGGCATCGTGATCTTCCCCTGCATCATACGGCACATAGGCATACCGCGTCTCGGCCAGCACCGGAGTCGATATCAACCCGGCCAACAAAACAACTTTACTCAATTTTGCGATCATAATAAAACCATTAGAACATGGATTGTTTATCCTTCCATGTGAAAGTGTGACGAGAAAAAAAGATCAATTCATTTGTCACGGCGATGATGAATGGCACATCCGCTTTTCAACCGATCCATGACTCGCTCAGATGTTCGGACCAGACACTCCATTGAAAATCAAACTGAACCATAGATACTTCCCGCTCTTCATGAAAACCAAACTTCTCCTCGGCCTTGCGCTTGCCTTTGCCGCCACCTCCATTGCCCATGCTGACATCGTCATCGAGCAAACCATCGAGAGCTCCGTGCAGCCGACCTCCAAGATGACCATGAAGATGAAGGGCAGCAAACTTCGCACCGATATCGGCGACCAGATGACCTCCATTCTTGACACCGAAACCTTCGACAGCATCACCCTGATGCACCCCAACAAAACCATCATCAAGGGCGATGGTGCCCAGCTCAAAGCCGCAGCCGCCACCGCCACGGAGGACCTCTCCATGAAACCTGTCGACACCGGCAAAACCGAAAAAGTCGGCGGATACAACTGTTCCGTTTGGACCGTCGACGTCGCCGGTTCTAAAATCACCATCTGGGCCACCAAAGACTACCCCGACTACGCCGCCATCAAGGCCGAACTCGATGTTCAAACCAAAGCCAGCGGCCAACCCAATCCCATGGCCGCCATCGACGGCATGGTCATGAAAACCGTCGCTGAAATCGCCGGCACCAAAATGACCACCACCCTTGATTCCGCCAAAAAAACCCCGGTGGACGATTCCGAATTTGCCACTCCCGCTGGCTACACCGAAATGGTGATGCCTAAATAACCAGACAAATCACGCCAACACTTATATTTGCCTCAAGCGGCATTCGAGCGTCCCTCGAATGCCGTTTCTTTTTTGCCGACGTGTCGTCGGGCCACAGGAACCAGGTCCCTCCTAAAGTCCCAGCACCGCACTCGTCCACGCATGCATCTGATTCAGCAACTGCGGATTCTGCGACATCGATTCCCCCCTCGTCGGCACCATCGCCTTCACCTTCTCCTGCCACTCGGCCGACTCAAACTTCTCTTCAAAACACTGTTTGATCAGCGTCAGCATGATACTCACCGCCGTCGAAGCTCCTGGTGAAGCCCCCAACAATGCCGCGATGCTGCCATCCCCCGCCGCCACCACTTCGGTGCCAAACTGCAAAATGCCTCCTTTCACCGGGTCCTTCTTGATCACCTGCACCCGCTGCCCCGCCTCCTCCAATCGCCAGTCCGCCCCATCCACCTTCGGCAGGTAAACCTTCAGCGCCTTCAGCCTTTCCTCCGGTGACTGAACCACTTGACCAATCAAATATTCCGTCAGCGGAATGTTGCCCATCCCCGCCGCAATCATCGGAATCAAATTGTCCGGACGGAATGAAAACGGGAAATCCAGCGGCGAACCGTTTTTCAAATACTTCGTCGTGAATCCCGCATACGGACCAAACAACAACGACCGCTGACCATCAATCACCCGCGTGTCCAAATGCGGCACCGACATCGGCGGCGCCCCCACTGAAGCCTTGCCATACACCTTGGCATCATGCCGCGCCGCCAGCACCGGATTGTCGCACCGCAACCACTGTCCGCTCACCGGGAACCCACCGAAACCTTTGCCCTCGGGAATGTCCGACATCTGCAACAAAGGCAACGCCCCGCCACCCGCGCCGAGAAACACAAATTTCGCGCTCACCTTGCGACGCTTCCTCGTGGCCCGCTCCTTCACACTGACCCGCCAGCGTTTGTCCCGACTGCGCTTCAAATCCGTCACCACATGACCCAGATTCACACTCACTCCCGGCATTGATTTCAAATGCGCAATCAACGCCCGCGTCAGTGATCCAAAATCCACATCCGTCCCGCCCAACATGCGCGTCGCTGCCACCGGCACCATCGGATCGCGCCCCTCCATCACCAGCGGCATCCACTCCGTCAACACCTTGACATCCTCCGAATACTCCATCTCACCAAATCCCGGATGCACCCGCAACGCCTCCCAGCGCTTGCGCAAAAACGCCACATCCTTCTCCCCCGATACAAAACTGATATGCGGCACCGGCTGAATGAAGGTGTCCGGGTCCTTCACTATCCCCCGCTCCACCAACCACGCCCAGAATTGTCGCGACTCATTGAACTGCGCATTCACCTCCAGCGCTTTCGACACATCAATCGATCCATCCGCCTTCTCCGGCGTGTAGTTCAGCTCACACAACGCCGCATGCCCCGTCCCAGCATTGTTCCAACCATTCGAACTCTCCGCCGCAATGCTGTCCAAAGTCTCGAAAATCTCAATCGTCAGCTCCGGGTGCAGCTCCTTCAACATCACCCCCAAAGTTGCACTCATGATGCCGGCTCCTACAAGAACAACGTCAGGCGACTGGGTAGATAAATTAACAACGGTGGAATTAGATGACTTCGAAGTAGTGACAGTGCTCATGTAAAAGGTTCTTGATCCAACCCCAGCCAGAATCGTGCGATCCCGGACGAGAATCTTCACCAAATTGCCCAACCATGACCACAAATCAAACCCTTCCCACGCCCCCTCGTGACCGCGCATGCAGAAATGCCGTGATTCTCACGAACCTCGAATTGACCACTCCCCACTCCCGCAACCTTGACGATTCATCCCCGCCACGGGAGAGTGCCTCCAGCATGACACTCACCACTCAATATCGAATCGCCCCTCCAAGGAACGCCGACGTATCGCCGGTCATCATTTACCCCATGGAGTGCCGACGTTACGTCGGCCATCAGTTCCTCATCATCGTAACCCTCCTCCTGTCCTTTCTCCCCCTCGCCCTTCCCGCCCAGAAACCCGAAGAAAAACTCGCCCCCGCCGTCGAACTCACCCCTCGCAACGGCCTCCCCAACGTCCTCGCCAAACTCAACACCGGTGGCGAAGTCCGCATCGGCTATCTCGGCGGCAGCATCACCGCCGCCCCCGGGTGGCGCGTCAAAACCCTCGCCTGGTTCCAAAGCCAATACCCCAAAGCCCAAGTCTCCGAAATCAACGCCGCCATTGGAGGCACCGGCTCCGGCCTCGGCGTCTTCCGCGTCGGCGAACACGTCCTCAAACATCAGCCCGACCTTCTCTTCGTCGAATTCGCCGTCAACGACGCCGGCACCGACCCCGCCACCATCCATCGCAGCATGGAAGGCATCGTCCGCCAAACCTGGCAGGCCAACCCCAACACCGACATCTGCTTCGTCTACACCTTCAGCGCCCCCATGCTCGAAGACCTCAAAAACGGCAAGTTCTCCCGCTCCGCCACCGCCATGGAAGACATTGCCAACCACTACCACATCCCCAGCATCCACATGGGACTCGAAGTCGCCCAACTCGAAAAAGACGGCAAACTCGTCTATCAATCCACCGACAAAAATGCCGACACCGCCGCCGGCAAAATCGTCTTCTCCACCGACGGCGTTCACCCCCTTGTCGAAACCGGCCACGAACTCTACGCCGCCGCCGTCATCCGCAGCCTGGAAAAAATCAAACCCATCGGCAAACCCGCCCCGCATGAATTGATCGCCCCCCTGCGCGCTGACAACTCCGAAAAAGCACGCCTCATCCCCATCCAAAAATCCATGCTCAAAGGCAACTGGACGCTGCTCGATCCCACCCAGGACAACCCCGGCAAACGCCACGCCGCCCGCGTCCCCTCTCTGTGGAAAGCCAACGATCCCACCGCCTGCCTCGAAATCACCGTCAACGGCTCCATCCTCGACATGTATGATCTCGTCGGACCCGACGGCGGCCAGCTCAATATCACCGTCGATGGCGAACTCAAAAAACCCGTCAACCGCATCGACG
The DNA here is from genome assembly GCF_005780165.1 of Phragmitibacter flavus. Taxonomy (NCBI): domain Bacteria; kingdom Pseudomonadati; phylum Verrucomicrobiota; class Verrucomicrobiia; order Verrucomicrobiales; family Verrucomicrobiaceae; genus Phragmitibacter; species Phragmitibacter flavus. The sequence goes on from NZ_VAUV01000013.1 coordinate 128,576, forward strand.
CCCATTGCACCTACGACCGCCTCTCCAGCTTCCGCGTCCTCACCGCCCCCGAAGGCGGACTCCACAAAATCAAAATCCAACTCAGTGCCAGCGCTCCCGACAAAAAGAACATCCTTTTCGAGCGCAACCGCCCCGATCTCGAAGCCAACCCCGCCAAATACGCCAATAATCATTGGTATTTGGGCGGACTCCTGCTCATTGGCGAAGTGCTTCCCTAGCGAACCATGGAGCGCCGACGTGTCGTCGGCAAAGGCAACCACTCACCCAGCGTCCCCACTCCGCTCCTCGATTTCAATCATCTCCTCCCTTTAGTCGGACCACCGACGTGTCGTCGGTCATCAGTTCATCACCACATTAAGCCGACGACACGTCGGCACTCCCAGTCATGCATCACTCCTTCCTCGCCCAGGCCTTCATCTACCTTCTCGCCGCCATCATCGCGGTGCCGGTCGCCAAACGCCTCGGCCTCGGATCTGTTCTCGGCTACCTCATCGCCGGAGCCGCCATTGGCCCCTTCGCCCTCCAGTTCATCGGTGACGAAAGCGGCGACGTCATGCACTACGCCGAATTCGGCGTCGTCATGATGATGTTCGTCATCGGCCTCGAACTCCGCCCCAAACTCCTCTGGCGTCTGCGCGGCCCCATCCTCGGCACCGGCGGCTCCCAAGTTCTCGCCACCGCGGTCATCATCGCCGCCGCCACCCTCCTCATTGGCACCACTTGGAAGGAAGCCATCGCCATCGGCCTCATCCTCGCCCTGTCGTCCACCGCCATCGTCCTGCAATCCCTCGCCGAGCGCGGCCAGCTCAAAACCGAAGCCGGCAAATCCGCCTTCGCTGTCCTCCTCTTCCAGGACATCGCCGTCATCCCCATCCTCGCGATTCTGCCCATCCTCGCCTCACGCCAAATCGCCGCCACCTCCGACCACCACGGACCCCAGCTCGCCAACTGGCAGCACGCCCTGCTCGTCCTCGGTGCCGTCGCCCTCATTGTCGGCGGTGGACGCTACCTCGTCCGCCCCATCTTCCGCTACATCGCCGCCACCAAACTCCGCGAAGTCTTCACCGCCACCGCCCTCACCCTCGTCATCGGCATCGCCCTGCTCATGCAGAGCGTCGGACTCAGCCCCGCCCTCGGCACCTTCCTCGCCGGCGTCATGCTCTCCGACAGCGAATACCGCCACGAACTCGAAAGCGACATCGAACCCTTCAAAGGCCTCCTCCTCGGCGTCTTCTTCATCGCCGTCGGTGCCAGCCTCGACTTCGCCCTCATTGCCGCACAACCCATTCAAATCGCCACCTGGGTCACCGCGCTGATCCTCCTCAAAATGCTCGTCCTCTTTACCCTCGCCCGCATCAGTCGCATGCCCGGACAGGACATCAGCCTCTTCACCCTCGCCCTCGCCCAAGGCGGCGAATTCTGCTTCGTCCTCCTCTCCTTCGCCCACTCCAACCACGTCCTCAGCGATACCCTCACCAAACCCCTCACCGCCACCGTCGCCCTCTCCATGGCCATCACCCCTTTCCTGTTGATGGCCCACGAAAAACTCCTTCTCCCCCGACTCCAGCGCAAGGAAAACGAACGTCCCATGGACTCCATCGAATCCGAGGAAAGCCAGGTGATCATCGCCGGATTCGGACGCTTCGGCCTCACCGTCGGCCGACTCCTGCGCATGTCCGGACTCAAAGCCACCGTGCTCGATCTCGACTCCGAACAAATCGACTTCCTCCGCCAGATCGGCTTCAAAGTCTTCTACGGCGACGCCTCACGCGTCGACATGCTCACCGCCGCCGGAGCCGACTCCGCCAAGCTCTTCGTCCTCGCCATCGACGATGAGCCCAAAGCCCTTGAAATCGTCGACACCGTCAAAAAACACTTCCCCCATCTCACCATCATCGCCCGCGCCGCCGACCGCACCCAAACCTATGAAATGATCCAGCGCGGCGTCCCCCACGTCTATCGCGAAGCCAGCGGCACCTCCCTCGAGATGGCCACCAAAACCCTCTCCCTCCTCGGCATCCCCGAAGCCGAAGCCCAACGCGCGTCCCAGCATTTCCACGAACTCGACGAACAAAGCATTCACACCATGGTCGAAATCTGGAAGGAGCACGAGTTCGGCGAAGTTTACATCACCACCGCCCGCCAGCAGATCGCCGAAATGGAACGCCTCTTCCGCACCGACACCGCCGCCAGTCGGTAACACAGGCTTCCAGCCTGTGCCGTGCAACGGACATCCTGTCCGTTGTCAGTCCCCCTCATTCCCTCCTCCCCGACAACCCCATCCCGCCCACGACCCTTGCTTAAAGCGTATCTCCTTCACAAGCTCTCATTTAGCCTTTATCCTTTAGCCCTTATCCTTTCAAAGTGTCCTTACGTCGCGAAAAGCCCGACCTCAACGCCCGCCTCCACGACGTGCCGCATCAGCCAGGCGTCTACGTCATGCGCGACCGCTTTGGCAAGGTGATCTACGTCGGCAAAGCCCGCGATCTTCGCAAGCGCCTCAGCAACTACTTCACCCCCTCCCGCGCCCGTCATTCCGACACCAAGACCCGCGCGCTCATCGAATCCATCTGGGACTTCGAATTCCACACCGTTCGCAACGAAGGCGAATCCCTCATCCTCGAGATGCGCCTCATCAAGGACTTCCGACCCAAATACAACGTCAGCTTCAAGGACGACAAACGCTACCTCCTCGTCAAAGTCCAGCCCGCCGACCCCTTCCCGCGTTTCAGCCTCACCCGACTCAAAAAAGACGACAACGCCCGCTACTTCGGGCCCTTTGCCCATAGCGGTGCCCTGCGCACCACCCTCAACTGGATGAATCGCGAGTTCGGCCTGCGCGTCTGCCGACCCGCCAATCCCGACGCCAACGACTACAAGCACTGTCACAACGACATCATCAAAAACTGCTCCGCCCCCTGCATCGCTCGAGTCACTCCCGACGAATACCGCATCCGCATCAGCCAGGCTTGCGACTTCCTCGACGGCAAATCCAAAGGCCTCCTCAACGCCATTGAGGAGGAGATGAAAAAAGCCGCCGCCAAACTCGACTTCGAACGCGCCGCCGAACTGCGCGACATGTTCGAGCACCTGCAAAAAACCCTCAAACCCATGCGCACCTTCGAGCGCGCCCCCCACCTCCGACTCGCCTCCACCATCGACCCCATGGCCGATGTCAAAGAGCTTCAGGAATACCTCGGACTCGAACGTCCCCCGCTGGTCATGGAATGTTTCGACATCGCCAACATCGGCACCGCCCACTGTGTCGCCAGCATGGTCCGCTTCAAAAACGGCGTCTCCGACAACGCCAAATACCGTCGCTACCGCATCCGCATCGTCGACGGCCAGAACGACTTCCTCGCCATGTCCGAAGTCGTCCAGCGTCGCTACTCCCGCGTCCTCCTCGAAGCCCGCGACCAACTCGGTGCCGAAGCCGCCGAATTCACCCAGGAAAATCCTCTCGACGCCCTGCGCCGACTCGAATCCGAGCATCCCGAAATCGAATCCGAAATCGTCTCCAAAAATCCCAAGTGGGTCTCCCTTCCCGACCTCGTCATCATCGACGGAGGCAAAGGCCAGCTTGGAGTCGCCGTCGCCCAGCTCAACAAACTCGGCCTCCACGACCTCCCCGTCATAGGCCTCGCCAAACAGGAAGAAGAAGTCTACCGCCCCGGCATCGAAGAACCCATCCGCATCCCCCACGATCGCGGTGCCTTAAAACTTCTCCAGCGCATCCGCGACGAAGCCCACCGTTGGGCCAACGGCTACCATCAACTCCTCCTAAAACGACGCGTCGCCGAAAGCATCCTCGACGACTGCACCGGAATCAGCCAGGCCCGCCGCACCACCCTTCTCCGCGCCTTCGGCTCCGTCGCCCGACTCCGCAAAGCCAGCGTCGAAGACATCGCCAAACTCCCCGGCATCAGCAAAACTCTCGCCCAGGACATCCTGAAGTTCCTCGACGACCGCAGCAGCTAAACCACTCACAGCTCCATCGACGTTTCGTCGTCAGACCATGGAGCGCCGATGTGTCATCGGCCAGGCCTCCTCTCAGTCGGACCACCGACGTTTCGTCGGTCTCAGGTTCTCCCAACTCACATCGTGTTAAAACGCATCATCACTCCACACATGACTTGATGACATCCCTCTCATTTTTAGATACCCTCGAAAAATGAATGCCGCTTTAAGAATCCTCACCCTCACCTTGTGCCTCCTCCTCACCCACCTCGCCCACGCCGGTGAATCCGCCGTCGTCACCACCTACCAACCCATCATTACCGGGAGTGAATCTCATCCAAAAGGCTTCTCCATCATGCCCATCCCATTTCTCGTCTACCATTTCCACGGCAAACCACCCTACGCCGCCGTCGCCCATTCCCACGAACTTCTCACCGACGCCCCCCGCAACATCCGCTCCGACGACGCCAACTTGATCTCCGCCTCCGGCATCCGTATCTCTCAATCCATCGACGACAACATCGTCTACATCCACCTCGAAGACTTCCGCCCATCCACCGGCCTCGACCTCCATATCGACATCGTCGCCACCGCCACCCTTGAATGCATCCGCCGCATCGCCCACGAAGCCAAAGATCGCCCAGAATTAGTCATCACCGGCAAACCCGCCGACGAAGCTAAATGGCAACGCTGGCAGGAAATTTTCTCCAACCACGACCTGTCCCAACCCTTCAAACAACCCGATGCATGACATGATCCAGCGAAACCATCAGGCACTCTCCGCTTTCTCTGCAAGCTCAGCCACCACGCGTGATGCCATCACCTTGTCCACGCGTGCGCCATCCATGTCCATGATCTCAAAACGCCAGCCGCTCTGCTCCAGCGTGTCCCCCTCTTTCGGCATCCGCACCAGCACATGCGCAAACCATCCCGCCACCGTCCGATAATCATAACCCGCCTCCTTCGGTGCCACAAAATCCTCAATATGGTCAGGCAGCTTTTCGATCTCATAGTGACCATTGATCACCCATGAACCATCCGGCCGTTTGCGAAGCGGCATCGTCGACCTTTCCTCCTTCGACATCACATCTCCCACGATTGACTCCAGCAAATCCATCACCGTGACCATTCCGATCACCGTTCCAAATTCGTCAATCACAAATGCCGCCCGCTGTCCCGTGCTGCGGAAACTTTCCAGCAACTCACTCGCCTTCTGCGTCTCCGAAACCATCAACGGCGGATGAGTCAGTTCACCAAACTTGATCTCCGCACCCGCCGCCATCTGCGCATACAAATCCTTGATTGATACCACCCCGAGCAGCTCGTCGCGCTTCTCGTAATACACCGGGAAGACCTCCTGCGTGCTCTTCACGATCATCGGCCAGATCTCCGCATGCGTCGCGTCGCTTTCGATCCACATCATCCTCGGACGCGGAATCATGATGTCATACGCCTCCAGCTCCCCAAACTCAAACACCCCTTGAATCATCCGTGACTCAGCCCGTCCGATGTTGCCCATCACCAGTCCCTCGCGCACCATCACAGTGAACTCCTCACGCGACATCCGGTTGTTTCCCTCGTCCTTCACTCCAAAAATTTTCAGTAACCAGCCCGTCGAAACCGACAACATCACCACCGCAGGCGACGCAATCGTCGACAACCAGGACATCGGAACACTCATGGTGCTCGCGATCGGCTCAGGAAACCGCATCGCCAGCCGCTTCGGCACCAGCTCCCCCAACACCAGCTGAAGATACGTAATCACACCAATCACCACCGCCAGCGAAATCTGCGTCGCATAATCCCCAATAAACGGCTGCGTCTCCAACACCGCCGCCAGTCGTTTCGCGATGCTCGCCCCACCAAACGCGCCTGCCACGATTCCTACCAGGGTAATGCCAATTTGCACCGTCGACAAAAAACGGTTCGGATTATCCGTCAACTCCAGCGCCTTTGCCGCGCCACGATGCCCGCCATCGGCCATCGACTGCAACAAGCTCCGCCGGGACGATACAATGGCGATCTCCGTCATCGCGAAAATGCCGTTGACGCCCAGCAGCACCATTATAAAACCTATCTCAATCAACAGTGGATTCATCGTCTAAAAACTTTCGCTGACACCAGGTCTCCTAGACCTCCTCTTCCTTCGGTCCAGCCACCAACGATGCCACCACGCCTGCGGTCAAAATCGCCAGAATCAAGCCCAGCACAATCACGTTAAACGAATCGCCCAACCACAATTTCAGCCACTTCGCCGCCAGCATCTTCACGCCCACCAGAATCAGAATCACCGACAACGCCGGCTTCAAATACCGGAACTTCGCAATCATTCCCGCCAGCGCGAAATACAGGGACCGCAGCCCCAAAATCGCAAACACATTGCTGGTGAACACCAGAAACGGATCCGCCGTGATCGCAAACACCGCCGGAATCGAATCCACCGCAAAGATCAAATCCGTGACCTCCACCAAAATCAGCGCCACCGCCAGCGGCGTTAGCAACCACTTCCCGTCAGGCGCCGAAGCCACCACCGGATCAATTCCGCCACCAGGCGCCTCGGTCTCCTTCGACCACGCGCCCCCTGCCCTCACCATGAAATGCTGACCATGAAAATCGCGCGTCACCGGGAAAAATTTGCGCACCCATTTCACCACCGGATTTCTCTCCGGATGCGCCTCCTCCTCATGCTTCGCCAGCAGCATCTTCACCCCCGTGAACACCAAAAACAAACCGAACAAATACAAGATCCAATGGAAATTTTGCACCAGCAAGGCCCCCATCCCGATCATCGCCCCACGCATCACCAACGCCCCCAAAATGCCCCAAAACAAAACCCGGTGCTGATACTTCGCCGGCACCGCCAGAGCCGTAAACACCATCGAAATGACGAAGATGTTGTCCACACTCAGCGACTTCTCCACCACGTAAGCCGTCAGGTATTTGGTCGCCGCCAGTGTCCCGTCATTGATCTTCTTGTCCACCGCATCCGTCATCAACCCCAGACCAAACCAATGGCCCTCATAAGCCTGATAAACCAGCAACGAAAACGCCAGTCCCATGCTGATCCACACCGCCGACCAGCTGAGCGACTCCTTAAATCCCACCACGTGCGACTTGCGGTGAAACACCCCAAGATCAAGCGCCAGCATCGCAATCACAAAACCAATGAAAATCAGCCAGGGCCAGAAAAGACCCGAAGCCTGAATCTGCGCGAGGAAAGAAAAAGACAACCCATTCATCATAAAATAAAAATCAATATCAATCGTTTAACCCTTAATCACTGAAACTTCTGAAGCAACCTGTTCACGCCGCCTTTTGAACAATGGCCGCGTCGGCAGGTATCTCGGCATCAACAGCGCAAAACCATGCGTCAGCACAAAGGCAGCCAACGCCATCAAGCAACCCGACGCCACCGACCCGACCACAAATCCGCCGGCATTTACCTGACCCAATCCTGGCAACGTCGTCTCCATGCGGTTTAGAATCGCAGGCATCGGCACCGTCAGATGTGCCTGAATCAAATTCCCCAGCCACATCTGCGCCGACCAGATCGGAACGCTGGTAAACGGATTCGTCAAAAAACAAGCCCCGACTGCAAACGGCACATTGCCACGCCAACCCATCGCCAAAATTGACGCCATCAACGCCTGTCCCGGCATCGGCATCAGCGCAAAAAACGATCCAATCGCCAGCCCCTTCGCCACTGAATCCCGGCACGGCACCCACAACGCCCGGTCAAAAAGCGGCTTTGTCAGCTTCTGCCACCAGACATGCCGACGTAGTTTCCGATGCCTCAAGGCCCGAAAACTTTTTTTGACCAGCCATAAATATCGTTCCTTCATACGTTGATGCACGGCATCCCCAGCTCAAACAAAACACTCCATTCATACGCCACCCGAGTTCCCACCATCGCATTCATTTCGACGGTCCGGGATCCACAGCCCCCTCCGGATGCCGGGTGAAACCTGCCACCCGCACCACCACCATTCAGGCCGCTGTGATTGGAGGCGCTCGCCCAAGGATCTGCCCCCGTCTGCCGGCATTCGACCAGTCCACCGAGACCAGGTCCAAAAAGATAACCTCTTTCACATCCTCGATCCAAACCCTCACCCAAAAATCCACGGGAGCCTTCGGCATCCATCCCCCAATCCGACCAACCAGCTGCACATCTGCATCGGCCTCACAAATCGCCGTCTCTCCCGCCACCGCCGGGCGATCAGCCTCTAGAACTGGCGCAAACGACGCGCCTGCCGCCAGCGAAAAAGCAGCGAACCAAACGATCACCAAGGATCGGTTCAGGAAAAAGAAAGCAGTAATCGCAGCAGGCAAGCCGCCCATGTTCATCGAAATGCCCAAAAAGTCAAATCACTCGCCCGTCACCAATCCCACTTCATCCGCAACCCCACCCATCGCGGTGCACCAATGCTCACCACCCCATCCGCCGAACGCCCCGTCTCCACCATTCGATCAAACACATTCTCCACCACCAGACCAACGCTCAGTTGCTGCGTCATCTGATAATTCAGCGCCGCATCCCAAACCACATACGACTCCAGCGTGATCGAATTCAGATCATCCTCAAACTGCTCGCTGCCATAACGCGCCTGCAACACCGCCTCCCATTGCTTATGTGGACGCCACGCCACTGCCCCCGTCACCACATGCGCAGGGGCCTGCGCCAGTTCGCGACCATCCAATTGCGAAGACGAATCACGCAGCTCGGTATTGGTAAAGAGATAAGCCAGCGACATCTTCAAATGGTCCAACGCCTGCCACTGACCGCTCAACTCCAGCCCACGCGTGGTGACCGACTCCACATTTTGCCGCTGCCGAAACACCCCGCCCGCCGGAATCATCGTGCCATCCGGTGCCGTCCCAGGCCCCTCCAGCACCGTCACATTCGCCACCGCATCGTTCAGCCGATTCCAAAACAACACCGCACCCAACTTCACCTCCTCCACCGGTCGCCACTCCATCCCCGCCTCCGCTCCCAAAAGCTTTTCCGGTTCCAGTTCATCATTCGCCCCCGTCACATCATTGCGCACCCGAAAAGGACGATACAGTTCATTCAACGTCGGCACCCGAAATCCGCTGTAACCCGCCGCCCTCAACGTCAACCGGTCCAGCGCATCCCAAGAAATCCCCAATCTCCCGTTGGTTGCCACTCCATCGCGATCATCAAACGACTCATCCAAAAACGTCGCCCCCGTCGACCTCACCCGTTCCACACGCCGTCCATCCGTCACACTCCAGTAATCTGCTCGACCTCCCAAGGTCACTTTCACGTCCTCCCCCATCGCCCAATTCTGCTCGGCGAACACCCCAAAAAAACTCTGCATTCCTCCCGCCTCGCGCTCGTTCAAAAACCCACCGTCATCGAATCGGAACCGCTCACGCGTCTCCCCCTCAATCCAGCGGCCATCCACCCCAACAATCAATTTCGACTCATCCCGCCCGGCTCCCGCCATCGGCAATCCTCCCACAAAAGTCGTCGTGAAACTGAACCCCAACGAATGAGCTGGCACCGCATACTGATCCAACGCCGGAACCTCCATCGTCCGCTCCTCATTCACCGAACTGAACGTGCTCTCAAACCTCCGATCCTGAAAATACAACAAGCCCTCCCATTGCACCTCGCCCTCAGGCCCGCGAATCCCCAGGCTCAGATCCAACGCCTCGCTCCGATTTCCCGTCAATGGCGTTCCATTGCCGCGCTCCTCTTCAAACCACGAAGCCCGCACAGAAACTCTTACTCCCGACTCCAGTGTTGTCGCCACTCCCGACTCAAACAACATCGACCGCGAATCCGCATCGATATCAACCGGACCTCTCTGATCCTCCCTCACCACCGGATGACCTCCCGTGTGCTGCGCCTGCAAAGCTGCGTCCACCTCCCAATTCCCCCACGCAGAACTCAACAACAACACCCCCTCTGCGGTTTCTCTTTCGCCCCCCATCAAACTCGCCGACACCGTGTGTCCGTTTCGACGCGACAAATAAATTGTCCCGCCCAGTGCATTGTTTCCAAACAATCCCGCTCCTCCACCTTGAACTACCGTCACATTGCCAAGCAAACCCGGCGGCAGCCGCTGCCAGTAAACCCAACCCCCAAACGGATCGTTCTGCGGCACCCCATCCAAAAGCACCAAGGTCCTCCCTGCGCCATTCGGACCCAGATTGCGCAAACTCGCCCCCTGCGTCGTAGGATTCGCCGTCGCACTGCTGCTGCGCCTGAACAAACTAAAGCCCGGAACAATCGATCTGATCACATCATCAAGGCGCGCCTGAGGTGCCGAGCCCAACTCCTCCTGATTTATTGAAGTCGTGCTAAAACCACCTCCCCCTTCTTCCACCGTCGGATATCTCGATGAAACCACGGTGGTAGTTTCCAGCTCTATGACCGGCTCCTGCCCATAAACGAGTTGAGGACAAAACATCCATCCCACGAGCAAGAGCACCGCCCATTCGCGACAAAGTTGAAATCGCCGAAGCAACTTCGACTCGGCTAATTCAACCTCTCTTTCTGATAACTCCATTACTTGTTACCTTCGTAAGTGATCCGCCAAATGCAATTGGCTCCATCATCACTTACCAACATTGAGCCATCCTTGGCAACCGTTACTCCCACCGGCCTTCCCCACACATCGCCATCGGCTGTCACAAATCCCGTCATAAAATCCTCATATTCCCCCGTTGCATTACCACCGTCCACCGGAATGCGAATCAACTTGTAACCGGTCCGCCGTTCCCGGTTCCACGAACCATGCTGCGCCGCAAACGCATGATTTTTATACTCGGCCGGGAACATCGCTCCATCATAAAACGTCATGCACAAAGACGCCGTGTGTGACTGCAACAATACATCCGGCACAATCACCTGATCCTTCAACTCCGCCTTCTTGCCAACATGCGAAGGATCTTCATTTCCCCCGATGTAAAACCACGGCCACCCATAAAACCCGCCATCCTTCACCTTCGTCACATAGTCCGGCGGCAGATTGTCCCCCAACTCATCGCGCTCGTTCACCGAGGTCCACAAATCACCCGTCTCTGGATGAATCGCCAGCCCCACTGGATTCCTGACGCCCCACGCATAGACCCGCTTGTTTTTTCCATCTGGATCACATTCAAAAATTCGTGCCCGATCAGCCTCCTCCTCGTTGTCATCCACGTTTGACTTCGAACCGATCGAAATGAACAACTTCGTGCCATCCTTGGAAAAAACAATGTCCCGGGTCCAGTGCCCTCCTCCCGTCAACTGGCCCCCGCTCGACAACTCCGTGATCACTTCCGGTTTCCCCTCCACTTTCAGCTGGCCGTTTTTATAAGGAAACCTCACCACCTCGTTGGTGTTGGCGATGTAGATGAATTTTGGATCGTCTCCCAGAGGATAAAATGCAATGCCAAATGGCTGTTTCAAGTCCGTTGCAAAAACCTGGTTCAACTCCGGCTTGCCATCACCATCTTCATCCCGCAGCACACTCACCCTGTCCGACTTGCTCTCCGCCACAAAGATGTCTCCGTTCGGTGCCGTCACGATCACCCGCGGCTCCTTCAATTTCTCTGCATATAGTTCCACCTTGAATCCGGCTGGAACTTTGGGCCATGCGTCTTCAGGCCGGTCCACCATTTTCGGACGATTCTTGCTCGAAGGCACCTCATGGGGCTTGGGCAAATCCTCGACCGTGATCTTGCGCCGCACCCCCGGGGCATCAGAGGTCCAGTCTCCAAAGGCCGCACGTCCCGTCAGCACTTCAGCCGATACGGTTGTTATGGTTAACACGGCCAACAGTCCGGCCATGGTTGCTGAACTTCTTCCTGGTGTGCGACGATAGGTTTTCATGATGGTTCATCATGAATCGCAGATCGCGCGAAAACCGGACGTCACTTAACCACCCTCATCAACATCACGCCGCTGGTGCAGGAGGCGCAGGCGCTGGTGGTGCCGGAGTAGGATCCGTCGGTTCAGGCTGCCCGGGAGGTGGCGTTGGCTGTTGTGGTGGCGTAGGCACAGGATCGCCTGGATTCGGGCCAAGCGGTTCAGGCAATGATGAGTTGGTGGTATTGATCATGTTAATAGATCGCCCCTGCGATCATCAACGGACCCGGCCTAACTCAACTTCCGCTCAATCGCCTCTTCCATCGCACGCTCCACCAACATCACCGCCAGCGTCTGCGTCGCATCATCCAATTCCTGGTTGGCCTGCTTCAACACCCGCGCATCATGCACCCCCGACTTCAAAACCGCTTCCACATTTGCCGCGCATTGACGAATCCCTTCCACCTCGTCGGCTTCCACCATTCCTTCGCACAACCCCAGCGCCTCCTCCACCGCCCCCAGCAACTCTTCTGCCTTCAACCTCGCCTCCGTCCACACCCGCTCATTCATGTCTTCAAACGCATGATCCACACTTTCCGAAATCATTTTTTCCACCTGCGCGTCATCCACATCCACCGCCGCGCTTTGAATCTCCAGCACCGTATCCGTCTGCGTTGCCGTGTCACGTGCCAGCACCTGCAAGATCCCATTCGCATCCAAAGCAAACTGCACCCCCACCCGCGCACTGCCTTTCGGACCCGGCGGAAACGGCACCGCCACCTTGCCCAACTCCCAGTTGTCTTTCGCCAGTTCGCGCTCGCCCTGCAACACGCGAATCAACATCGCGTCCTGAAAATTCACTGCATTGGTAAACATCTCACCCGCCTTGCACGGGATCGTCGTGTTGCGCGGAATGATCACATTCATCAATCCACCAAACGTCTCAATTCCCAATGACAACGGTGTCACGTCCAGCAACACCACATTCCTCAGCGCTCCGCTCAAAATGCCCGCCTGAATCACCGCGCCCAGCGCCACGGCCTCATCAGGATTCTGCGAAAGATTCGGCTCCCGCGAAAACCACTGCGCCACCTTCTCACGCACCAGTCTCATTCGCGTCGAACCACCCACCAAAATCACCTCGTCCAAATCCTCCGTCTTCACTCCGGCATCCGACATCGCCCGCAAACAAAAAGCGCGGGTTCGATCAATCAACGGCGTCGCCAGCTTGTTAAAGTCCGCCAGATTAACGATCACCTGATAACTCTTTTCTCCCTCAAAAAACGGCAGATCAACGGTCACCTCATCCTGAACCGACAACCGCTTCTTCGCCTCCTCCGCCGCTGTCATCAATCGCGACTGTTTCGACACCCCTATCATCTCAAATTCTTCATCCGAAACCTTCATCTGTCTCCAGATCCACGCCGCCAATGCGCGGTCCACATCATCCCCACCAAGCCGCGTGTCGCCTGCCGTCGCCAGCACCTGAAACACGCCATCCCGCATTTCCAAAATCGAAACATCAAAGGTGCCGCCACCCAGATCATAAACGGCAATCCGTCGACGCTCCTCCATCTTGTCCAATCCATAAGCCAGCGCCGCCGCTGTCGGTTCGCTGACAATGCGCTCCACCTTCAACCCTGCCAGTTCCCCTGCCTGCTTCGTGGCCTGCCGTTGTGCATCATTAAAATAAGCCGGCACCGTGATCACCGCCCGGTTCACCGTGGTCTCCAACGCCCTTTCGGCGATGCCCTTCAAGTGCTTCAAAATCTCACTCGAGACCTGCACCGCATCCACCCCCAACGCTTTCAAATCATAAGCCGGCTGCCAGCCATCCTGATTCTGATCAACCTCCCCTTCGCGCCTTCCCATAAAACGTTTCACTGAAGTCACCGTCCTCGCAGGTTCCAAAGCCCGCCGCCGCAACGCCGCCGCCCCGACCATCACGTTCCCATCCCCATCATAAAACACCGCCGATGGCGTCAATCGTGAACCCTCCGCATCCGCCAGCAAAATGGGAAACCCACTGTCCACCACCCCCACCAACGAATTCGTCGTCCCAAGGTCAATTCCCAAAATGTAGTCGGTCTCAATTTCGTTCATGCTCACTCCAAGGTCCAACCATCAACCATTAATCCCCTTCAACCAACTTGAATCAATCGACTGACGGCCTTGTGTATCCCCGTGACACAGCTTGCAGCCTGTGGGTGTGACAGGCATTTTGCCTGTCATCCGAGCGTCTCCGTGCCTACATCACACCATAGACTACAAGTTCCGCATCCCTTACTTCTGCGCCGTCTCCTGCTTCGGAGCAGCGGGAGTCACCGGTGCCGACGGAGTCGCCGGTGTCGGTGCTGCTGGTGCCGGAGCCGCCGCGACCGTCGCCCGCATTTTCTGGAACGGCACACTCTCCACCACCGAAACAATCAAATCCTGCAGACGATACTCACCCTCTGCCGCCTTCTCCTTCAACTGCCTGACAAACAGCTTGTCGGGATAATCCAACCCGCGGCCCAGCGAATAAATCAAAAGATTCTCAATCAAGGTCCGCGTGAAGTCATCGCGTTTCAGATCCACCAACAGCTTGCGCAACTCCGCCGCCCCGTTGAACTTCTCCCCCGTCAGCAGCTTGCCCGTCGCATCCACCGCCTCCTTGTTGTCCTGATCGCGCCAGCGTCCGATCGCATCAAAGTTCTCAAACGCGAAACCAAACGGATCAAGGAATGCGTGACAGCTGGAGCAGCTCGGATTCGCACGGTGCGCCTCAAAACGCTGACGCAACGTTCCCTCCACCTTGGCCCCGCGATCCTCGCCAAACTCTGGAATGTTCTGAGGCGCCGGCGGCGGCGGTGTGCCCAGCACGTTCTCCAACAAAAACTGACCCCGCTTCACCGGCGACGTTCTTGTTGGATGCGACGTCAGCGCCAAAATCCCCGCCTGCGTCAACAACCCGCCACGCGGCGTGCCTTTCAACGACACCTTCTGGAACTTGGAACCCTTCACGCCCTCAACGCCATAAAACTTCGCCAGCGTCTCGTTCATGAACGTGTAGTCGCTGTCGAGGATCTCCAAAGCGCTGCGGTTGTCGCGCAGGATGTGATCAAAAAACAACTCCGACTCCTTCTTCATGTCGCGACGCAGACTGCCCTTGTAAAATTCCGGAAAACGCCGCTGATGGGGCGACATCAACTCGATGTCACGCAGCCGCAGCCACTGACCCGCAAAATTTTCCGTCAACGCCCATCCCTTCCAATCACCGATCATGCGCTTGACCTCGGCTTTCAAATTGGCCCGCAGCTGACCCTTGCCCGCCAGCTCCAGCAACTGATCATCAGGCGCACTGCTCCAGATGAAATAAGACAAACGCGATGCCAGCGTGAACTCATTCACCAACGCCGATCCTTTCCCCACGGGTCCCGCCACATCCGGGGCACCATTGAACAAAAACTTCGACGATCCCATCATCGCCTCCAACACCAGGCTGATCGCTTCCTGCCGTGAAGCGCCTTCTTTCTGCGCCATCACGACCAGCCCCATCAGCTTGTTGAGATCCCCCGCTTCAACAGGACGCCGAAACATCTTCAATCCCATGCGGCTGATCCATTCGCGCGCAAACGCAGGCTCAAACACCTGGGCCGTCTCCGAGCCGGTGGGTCCCACGATATACACCTCTTCCAAATAGGCATTGCGATCCTTGCCATTCAGATAAAAATCGTTCACAAAACCTACCACGATGGTGTTTTTGCCTGCCTTCAGTTTTTTCGTCGTGAATGACAGCGTTTGATTCTTGCCATCCGGCTCCGTGATGTCCAGCGTGCGCACCTCATCGCCCACCTTCACCGACAACCGCGCCCGTTCATCCCCAGCCTGGTTCGCATTCGCCACCAACATCACCCGATACTCACCGTCCGACGGCAGCTCAAACTCGCGCTTCACGCTTCCATTGCTGGCGAACACCGCCCGCTTGTTTTGCAAAAACACCCCGCCACCATCAAGCTTCTCAAAGTCGTCACCCTGAATCTCCAGCTGCGCAGGACTAATCTTCTTGCCCTGCATCAGCCACTCCAGAAATGGCGACTGCGCCACCGCCTTCATTTTGATCGGCCCTTCCACATGAGCCGACCTCAGCAACAGGTTGCGATCACGACGATGTTTGTCCGGCGCGTTGTCATCAAAATGATCATTCAAAAACCGCACCGCCAGACTGCGCTTGCCTTTCTCCAAGTTCAAATCAAACGCCACCCGCTCCAGGCTGCCATCAATGTCCTTGCCATCAAACTCCTTCTCCACCTCGCCATTGAACACTTCCTTCCCATCCACCAGCACCGCATACTTCGCGTTTTCATCCCCCGATTTGTTCGACGAAAGCAACAACGTCACCCGATACAAACCCGGCTCTTTGATCTCCGTCGTTCCCACCATTTCGCCATTGCCAAACAGTGCCATCATCCCATAGCGCTCCGAACCACTGCCGCTGCTCACCTTGAACTCATCCCCGCTCAACTCATCCTCAAAACGCCCCGCCGGACGCACCCACACCGCCTCCGCAGCGACCTCGCGCGCCGACCGCAAATACTTCTCCATCAACATCGGTGAAAGGCTCAACACCGACCCAATGTTGTCATAACCATAACCCGTGTCATCCGGCGGAAAATTACGCGCCGGACGTGAGTTCACCTTCAACACATCGCGCACCGTGTTGTTGTATTCCGTGCGATTCATTCGACGCAACGTCACATGCCCTGGATCAGGCTTCGTGGGGTCCACCCAAAACACCTCGTCTTCAATCCACTTCAACACCAGTTTCCGCTCCTCCAATGTCGGCTGATCCTTGTCCTCCGGAGGCATCACATGCGTGCTCATGATCTCCCGCACATGATCCCACATCTTCTTGTCGCTCAGCGCCTCCGCATAATCCTTGTGCCCGTCCATCGCAAAATCGCCCTTGTCCATCCCATCCCCATGGCAGTCGTAACAAAAGGTCTGCAACACCGGCAGCACACTCTTTTCAAACGTCTGGTGACCACGCAGCTCTCCCGCCGCAAACACAGGTTTCACCATCGCCATCCCCACGGAAGACAAACTCACAACAACAAAAGTAACCAGGCGACGCAATTTCATTTCGATTCAATTCAGAAAAGCCGCGGCAGCAACCCATGCGCCACGTCCTCTTATAGGACTACGCGCTTCACCCCCCTGCGGCTTTCCGCAAAATAGGTCGAAATCAGGAATCTGCACCCTGCTTCTTGGATTCCTCCACCCCTTTGCCCTTCCGCGCTGCCTGCCATTCCCGATATTTGCTCAACTCGGTCTCTACCAGCTTCAAACAAAACGCCAGCACTGTCGCATCATCCAGATACCCCAGTCCCGGCACGATGTCCGGAATCGCATCCACCGGATTCAACACATAAAACAAGGCCAGCGCCGCTGCTCCAATCGCCCAATACGGCACCTCACGATAGTTCCCTTGGAAATAATCCTTCACCATCTGCAGCAGCAATATCCCATGCTCCAACAATGCCTTTAGCGCCTTCTGACCCGTTAATTTCTTCTCAATTTCACGTTCCTTGTCCACCACCGTGGAAATCGTGGCATCATGACGCTGATCGGGAGGGGATGATTTTTCAGACATGGCTTAAATTTTCCTTACGATTGCCAAACAGCAAGCATGGCAACAACCTTGGATGATCAAGCTTCAGGAACGTTGCAAAAAAACTTCATCTGTCCTCCTCCCGTCGCATCTCCCATGTCCAGCAGCCTAAATCTTGAAATCGACGCCCAATCCTGGCCCCTTCAATCTGGCGACATCATTGGCCGGTTCGGCACCGTCGCCCTTGATGCCCTCAAAACCTGCGACGTGCTCTCCCGCCATCATCTTCGCGTCGATCTCGTCCAAAACCTCTGGCACCTCACCGTCCTCCCCAACGTCCGCAACGCCACCCGGCTCAACGGCAAACTCCTCACGCCCGAAGAATCGGTGCCCCTCACCGCCATCAACGACCTCACCATCCACACCCTTCACCTGCGCCTTCGTCAAACCTTTCAAGAATCCTCCCCCAACACCCTTACCAATCACCCGGTCGCCCTGCTCACCATCGACCCGCTGCTCCAGATCCAGCTCCTCAACCCCAGCGCCCAAACCCTCCTCGGCACCACCCTCACCATCGGCAGCAACCTCGCCAGCTTCATCGATCCGCAAAGCATCATCCGACTCCGCCTCGCCCTCGACCAATTGCAAAACCAACAAACCACCAGCATCGACCTCCAATCCCCGCCGCCCCGCGAACTCCATCTCCGCACCCTCCTCCGACGCGACAACGCCACCAACACCTTCCTCCTCGCCCTCCACGACATCACCGACGAACACCAGCAAAACCTCCATCTTCAAACCAGCCTCAAGGCTCACACCACCCATCTCCACCAGCTCAGCGCGTTGCTCTCCTCCCCCGCCCTGCACACCGGCGACCTGCCCGTCATTCTCCCCCTCATCGCCCAATACACCGCCGACCTGCTACCTGAAACCCACGTCGCCCTCTCCATTCTCCAATCCGACCAATCCCTTCACCCCGCCGCCATCGCCGGCACCGTCTACCAACACGCCACTCCCCATTTCTCCAAAACCCACCCCGGCGGCGAAATCCAACTCACCCGCCCGCCCCACGCGCTCTGGACTGACTTCGACGAACAAACCGCCCACCTCAGCTTCCACCTTTTCTCCCTCGCCCTCGACAACGCCCGCCGCGCCCAGGACCTCGAACGCCTCCAACTCCACGAAGACTCCCTCAAAGTCGAATTCGCCCAGGCCACCCGCTACCTTTCCCGACTCCTTCCCGCCCCCGTGACCACTGGACCTGTTCACCTCCACTGGCAATACCAGCCCAGCGGCGGACTCGGCGGTGATGTCTTCGGTTACGACTGGCTCGATCACGACCACCTCTATCTTTTTGTCGTCGACGTCGCCGGTCACGGCATCGGAGCCGCCCTCCTCGCCGTCTCACTCATCAACCACCTCCGCCTCAGCATCGAGCGCAAAGAACCCTGGCTTCGCGACCCCGCCGACTGGCTCACCCACCTCAACCAAACCTTTCCCATGGAAAAACACGGTGGACTCACCTGGACCCTGTGGTGCGGCATCTACAACACCACCAAAAAGGAGCTTCACTACTCCAGCGGCGGTCATCCACCCGCCATCCTCCTTGATCGCGGCCAGGTCAAAGAACTCACCACCAACGGACCCGTCCTCGGAGCTCTTGCCGACATCACCTTCCAGTCCGCCAAAACCAAAGTCCATCCCGGAGCCAAACTCTTCCTCTACACCGATGGCGTTTTCGAGTTCCCCCTCGCCGACGGCACCACCGGCACCAGCGCCAGTTTTGTGAGCACCGTCGCCGGCACCGCCAACATGACCAGCGGCGAATGCGACTTCCTCCACCATCACGCCGCCGCCCTCTGCGGCAGCAGCGAATTCCCCGACGACTTCACCCTCCTCTGCGCCAAATTCACCTGATCGACTTCCTCAAGTCGAAGCCGCAAAGCCTGCACCGAAACCCTGGAACTCCAAAGATTTTGCAGCTCCTCAACACCACCGCTCCACGATCGATTGATTTGGGTAATTTTGAATCAGGCCTTTCGGAACATGCATCCAATCGTCAAGAGCGCATAAGCTCCGACGACCAGCCAGAAGCTGTATTGGCTCAGATATTTGACCGACTCAAAATGACCGATCAGTCCCAGCACCGCTAGGATCAATGACACGACAAACAACTTCTGGGTGGGGGCGCTTAATTTCATAAGGGTTTTTTACGGAGAAGGGATGCAACAACTCCGCTTCTCCCTTCGCCATCCAATCGTGCAACGTCAAACGTTCAATTGCCAAATCCAGACGATTCACCAACATTCATGCTCGCGACGAATCTCTTAGCGTCTTATCGCCGTCGACCAATTCACCAACAATTCATACCGACTTCATCCAACTTTCACCCACCCGGGCTCCCTCTCTCTCATGTCCATCCTCTCCCGTCCCCTCTCTTGGTTCCTCGCCGTCGTCGTCTGGTATGCCGCCCTGCTCTACCTCTCCTCCCAATCCCAACTCGAGGCCCCCGTCCCCGAATTCATGCATCGCGACAAAGTCATGCACCTGACCTACTTCGCTCTCGGCGGCATCTGTCTCTATCTCGCCCTACGATTTTCGCGACCCCACTTTACCCACGCCCGAATCTCCCTATTCGTCATCCTATTCTGCGCCAGCATCGGAGCCCTCGATGAATTCCGTCAATCCTTCACCCCCAACCGCAGCGGCAACGATCTCGGCGACTGGATCGCCGACACCCTCGGAGGCGTGGTCGCCTGTTTCGTCAGCCCCTATCTCCTCCCCCTCATCAAAAAACTCAGCCGATAATTTTCAGCCTTCATCCCTCATCCTTCATCCTTTTGTAACATGTCCGCCGCTGACCGTATCCTTCAACTCCGCCGCGAAATCGAGCACCACAACCAGCTCTATTACCAGCAGGCCCAGCCCGAGATCACCGACCAGCAATACGACACCCTCCTCCGCGAACTCCAGGATCTCGAACTCGCCCACCCCGACCTGCTCACCCCCGACTCCCCCACCCAGCGCGTCGGCGGTGCCCCGCTCCAGGGTTTCACGCAAATCACGCACCCCGTGCGCATGATGAGCCTCGACAACACCTACTCCGAAGCCGAACTGCGCGACTTCTACAACCGCCTCCAAAAATCCCTCGGACGCGAACACATTCGCTGCCTCGTCGAAGCCAAAATCGACGGGGTCGCCGTCGCCGTGCGCTATGAAAATGGTCTCCTCAACTACGCCGCCACCCGCGGTGATGGCACTGTGGGCGACAACATCACCGCCAACATGAAAACCATCCGCGGCCTCCCCCTGCGCATTCCCGCTGATGGACCCCAAACCTTCGAAGTCCGCGGCGAAGTCTACATGACCCGCACCGTCTTCGACAAGATCAACCAGGAACGCGAAGAGGCCGGTGAACCCCTCTACGCCAACCCCCGCAACACCACCGCCGGCACCCTCAAACAACTCGACTCCCGCCAGGTTGCCAAACGCCCGTTGCACGTGCTCTTCTACGGCCTCGGCGACCCCGGCGACACCCAGCTCAACACCCAAAGCGAGATCCACCAACTCCTCGACCACTCCAAACTCCCCCGCTCCCCGCTCCTCTGGCCATGCGACACCTTCGAACAAGTCCTCGAAGCCACCCACGCCATCGACGCCCAACGCAAATCCCTCCCCTACGACACCGATGGTGCCGTCATCAAGGTCGACAGCTTCGCGGAACAACGCGAACTCGGTGCCACCAGCAAAGCGCCCCGCTGGGCCATTGCCTACAAATTTCAGGCCGAACAAGCCGAAACCCGACTCCTTGCCGTCGACATCCAGGTCGGTCGCACCGGTGCCCTCACCCCCGTCGCCCGCCTCACCCCCGTCCTGCTCAGCGGCTCAACTGTCTCCAACGCCACCCTTCACAACTACGAGGAAATTCAGCGCAAAGACATCCGCATCGGCGACCTCGTCACCATCGAAAAAGCCGGCGAAATCATCCCCGCCGTCATCTCCGTCAACACCACCGCGCGAACCGGCAACGAAACCCCCGTCCCTGTCCCGACCACCTGCCCCGTCTGTAACACCCCCGCCGTCAAAGACCCCGTCCAGGTCGCCATCCGCTGCCCCAATCCCAACTGCCCTGAACAGGTCAAACGCCGGCTCGAACACTTCACCCAACGCGGTGCCATGGACATCCGCAGCCTCGGCGAAAAGAACATCGCCCAACTCGTCGACCTCAACCTCATCCGCACCCCTGCCGACATCTACGACCTCAACGAACTCTCCCTTGCCCGCATGGAACGGCAGGGCACCAAAAGCATCGATAACCTCATCAAAGGCATCGCCGAAAGCAAAACCCAGCCTCCCTGGCGCCTGCTCTTCGGCCTCGGCATCCTCCACGTCGGAGCCTCCAGCGCCCGCAGCCTCCTCGATCACTTCGACAGCATCGACAAACTCTCGACTACCTCCATCGAAGACCTCTTAAAAGTCAGCGACATCGGCACCATCGTCGCCCAGAGCATCCACACCTGGTTCAACGACGAAGCCAATCAGCAACTCATCACCCGCCTGCGCGATTCCGGTCTCAACTTCACCAACCCCCAAACCGAACAAGCCTCCGACCGCTTCGCCGGCACCACCTGGGTCATCACCGGCACCCTCAGTCAACCGAGAGAAACCATCGCCGAAATCATCCGCAGTCACGGCGGCAAAGTCAGCGGCAGCGTCAGCGCCAAAACCACCTATCTCCTCGCCGGAGAAGAAGCCGGCAGCAAACTCGACAAAGCCAAAAAACTCGGCGTCAAAACCCTCACCGAGCCCGAGTTCACCGACCTCCTAAACTCCCCCCGCTAACGATTCGTCCCCCACCATGGAGTGCCGACGTGTCGTCGGCAAAAACCCAAAATCGGACCACCGACGTTCCGTCGGTCTCAACCCACCACCAAGTCACAATCCGCCCAACGCACCCTCTCCCGCCGCTCCCCAAGTCGGACCACCGACGTGCCGTCGGTTTCGCCCCCTCTCACCCCCATCAAGGCAGCGCACCCACCTCACGCAGCACCGCCCGCGTGATCCCCTCCCGCTTCGGCAAATCCTCCATCCGCCCCGGCGTGTCGATATTCAGCGCAAAAAACCCCGGCCCCGTTGGCCACTCCACCCATCCCACCCCCCCCCCAATCTCCCCGCTCCAGCCTGTCTTCGCCCGCAAGATCCAATCCCTCCCCGCCTCCACAATCATCACATCCTTCACCAACCGCTGATGCTCCACCTTGAACGGCAACTCATTCCGATAAAGCCGCTTCAAAAACGCCACCTGCTCCACCGCTGAAATCGCCAAATCCCCCTCCACCCAAAACGGCTTCATTCCCGTCACCTCCTCATTCCCATAACCCACCTTCTTCAAATACTCTATCTCCGCCTCATCCCCAATCTCCCGCGCAAATTTCTCATAAACCCAAACCACCGAATTCCGCATCGACGAACGCAAATCCTGATCCCGGTTCCAGGTTTCAATCGGCCTCTGCTCTCCATCCCATTCAAAGACCTGAAACTCATCCCGCACCACTCCCGCGTCCAACGCAAACAACGTATGCGGAATCTTGAACGTTGAAGCCGGCGTCAACCGCTTCTTCGCCCTCTCCCCATCATAAACTCCCGACGCTCCTCCACCTTCCCCCCGTTCATCCAACACCACCACCGTCCCCTCCGCTTTCGCTTCCTCAAAAAAACGCCCCCACTCCGCCCGCTCCACCAGCGCATCCTCCGCCCAGCCTGAACTGCAAACAAAAACAAAGACACCAAAGCTCCACCACGGATTTCTCATCCCATTGGTTCTACACCCACCCGGCCTCCAAGATCGATCAAAAAATTTGAATCGCCAATCATCCATCACCAACTAAGCGACACGCTCCCAACGAAACTTGCGATCTTTCTCTTCTATCGGCTGATCATTGATGCTCGCAAACCTCCGCGCCATGTAACCATTCTCATCAAACTCCCAGTTTCATTGCCATGACTGCGCCACCACTGGTCGCTGTCATCATGCCATTCATATTCAAATCGCACCGCAATGCGATTCCCCGTGAAAGCCCACAGCGTTTTCTTCAAACGATAGTCCTGTTCCCTCTCCCATTTGCGCGTCAGAAACTCGACCACCTCAGCCCGACCACGAAGAAAGTGGGATCGGTTGCGCCACTCCGTATCCTCCGTGTAGGCAAGCGAGACCCGTTGCGGATCACGACTGTTCCAGGCATCCTCCGCAGCTTGAACTTTTTTAATGGCGGTTTCTTCAGTAAAAGGAGGGAGTGGTGGGCGCGGGTTCATGATTCGGATTGATAGGTTTTCAGTTGAGCTTCCAGTTCCGCAATGCGGTTTTTCAATGGCACGATGGCCGTTTCAATCTCAGCAGGCGTAAATCGCGGCGTGATGAACTTCGGACAGTTCCAGTCATAAGACAAAACATCGATCACCATGATCCGCTCAACCTTCGCCGCATGACCTCCCGGCGGAGCAATGCGCTCCACCAAGTCGGGATGTTCACGCGCATCCAACACCTTCGCATGACCAAGAATCTTCAGCCGTTCCCGCGCAGGATAATCCATCAGAAACAAACTCACCCGATCATTCACCGCAAGACTGCCAACGCTGATCATCTGCCGGTTGCCCCCATGATCCGCAAACATCAGTTCATTCTCTCCGGTAACCTTCAAAAACCCCTTCCGTCCACCGCGATGTTGCAAATAAGGCCAGCCGTTTTCCGTGATGGTTGCCATGTAAAAGGAGTCGCGATCTTCAATAAACGCCACCTCCGATGCGGTCAGCGCATCGACCTTTGGAGCCCCTTCAAAGTCGGGATAAGTGCGACCATAATAATGACGCTCCGCTTCCAGAACCGCAGGCGTCAGCACCGTATGCATGTATCGATCAGCCATGGCAAAATTAGTTATAAGTTACAAACCCATCATGCCCCCTCACCAACCTCACGGGTAATGCTGCTTTCCTGTTGCGGTTATGCACCACCAACATAACCTCCCGCCTCATGATTGACCTCATCCGCGCATTGCTGGTTGTGATCGAAGAAGGAAGCATCAATCGCGCCGCCCTTCGCCTGCGCCTGTCCCAGCCCGCCCTCAGTCGGCAGATGAAAGCGCTTGAGGAACAAATCGGCGGCCGCTTGCTGGAACGTGAAACCGGTGGCGTCAAACCCACCAACCTTTGCCACACGCTGATGAAATCCATGCGTCCCCTGATGGAAGCGTATGACCTCAACCTCGCCAACCTGCGCCGTCAGGCCCGCGGCGAACGATCGGAACTGCGCGTGGGATATCTCATCTCCGCCGCTCAAAGCATCCTCACCCCGGCACTCACCCGATTGCGCAAAGCCCATCCCGACGTCAAACTTTTGCTGCACGACCTCTCGCCACGCGAACAAATCGATGGACTTCGTGCTGGTGAACTCGACCTCGCCCTCATCGGCCAGGAAGGCAGTGTCGCCGCCAGCGAATTTCACAGCACCAAACTCGGCTCATTCCGGGTCTGCGCCGCTCTTTCCGACAGCGATCCCCTCGCCTCAAAAACCAGGATCACCCTCAAAGACCTGAAAGGACGCGACTTCATCGGCATTGATGAACACCACATGCCGGGTCGCAACCGCTGGCTCACCTCCCTCTGCCGCACCGCCGGATTCAAACCCCGCTTCGCCGCCATCGTCGATGGCATCACCAACGTCCTCTCCCTAGTCGTGTCCGAATCCGCCGTCACCCTGCTGCCCGACTACTTCCTTCAGTTCCAACACCCGGGCGTCACGTTCGTGCCCATCAGCGATGAACAGGCACGCTGGGACTTCATCGTCCTCACCCAACGTGGCCGCACCTCCACCGCTGCCAGAACCTTGCTAGAGGCGCTCAAACAAGTCGTCGCCAAAGACAAATGATCGACGCCAACTCTCGACTGCCATCATAAAAAAACCTTGGCATCCCCCGCCTGCCCGATAGGCTCTCACTCTCTCTCCGCCCAACACCCTTTCGATCCCGTCATGAAAAATCTCAAACAACGCATCAAAGCCGGCGAAACCGTCAACGGCTGCTGGCTTAACCTCGGCTCCCCGCTCACCGCCGAAATCGTCGGCCTCGCCGGCTTCGACTGGGTGCTCATCGACCTCGAACACGGTGCCGGTGGCGAAACCGACATCGCCGCCCAGCTCCAGGCCCTCCAGCACACCCCCACCACCCCCATCGTCCGCGTTGAAAGCGCCGCCAGTCAGCGCATCCACCGTGTCCTCGACATGGGAGCCCAGGGGATCATGTGCCCCAAGGTCAACAATGCCGCCGAAGCTCAAACCGTCGCCAGCGGCATGCACTACCCACCCCACGGCACCCGCGGCGTCGCCAAAATGGTGCGTGCCACCGCCTTTGGACGCGACTTTGCCGACTACTACCGCGACGCCCGCGAAAACCTCCTCGGCGTCATCCAAATCGAAACCATCGAAGCTCTCAGCCACCTCGATGAAATCGCCGCCCTCGACGGCGTCGACGTCCTCTTCATCGGCCCCGCCGACCTCACCATGGAGCTCGGCATCTTCGGCCAGTTCGACCACCCCAAATTTCTCGAAGCCGTCCACGCCATCGTCAAAGCCGCCAACAACGCCAACAAAGCCACCGGCATCCTCTTCTTCAATCCCGACGACTACCAAAAATACCACAACCTCGGCATCCGCATGATCGCCTGCGGAGCCGACGCCACCTTCGTCGCCGACAGCGCCCGCACCATGGCCGCCAAGCTCCAGTCCGCTCGCGACGTGCCTCAATCGTAAATCAAAGCCGCCATGCCTCCCTTCCTCGCCGACCCCATCGTCATCATCATCTGCGGCGTCATCCTCGTCGTCGGCGGCATCATCTGGCTGCGCCTCCATCCCTTCCTCGCCCTCCTCCTTGGCGCGTTCGCCGTCGCCATGATGACGCCCGCTGCGGCCATCGAACAGTTCGCGATCGACCGCGGCATGTCCGCCCAGGCCGCTGCTCAAATGGCCGACCGCCATGTCGGCGAACGCATCGCCGAAGCCTTCGGCAAAACCGTCGGCACCATCGGCATCCTCATTGCCATGGCCTCCATCATCGGCAAATGCCTGCTCGACAGCGGCTCCGCCGAAAAAATCGTCCGCTCCCTCCTCCGCCTCACCGGTCCCAAAAACGCCCCCGCCGCCTTCTTCGGCGGCAGCTTCTTCCTCGGCATCCCCGTCTTCTTCGACACCGTCTTCTACCTCATGGTCCCCCTAGCCAAAGCCATGGCCGCCCGGCTCGGCAAAAACTACATCCTCCTCATCATGGCCATCACCGGCGGTGCCGCCATGTCCAATTCCCTCGTCCCCCCCACCCCCGGCCCGCTCTTTCTCGTCAGTGAAATGAAAATCCCCATCGGCATGATGATGATCGGCGGCACCATCGTCGGCCTCTTCACCATCGCCGCCGGTTACGGTTACGCCGTCTGGGCCAACCGCCGCTGGCCCATCCCCCTGCGCGACTCCATTGACGCCCCCCTCGAAAAAATCCACGCCCTCGCCGCCCAGGACGAGTCGCGCCTCCCCAACCTCTGGCTCGCCCTCCTCCCCGTCCTCATCCCCCTCGTTTTCATCAGCGCCAGCGCCACCATCGACAGCTACTACGCCGACGCCAACCACCCACTCCTCACCCTCATCCGCTTCCTCGGCGAAAAAAACACCGCCCTGACCAGCGGAGCCCTCGCCGCCCTCCTCATCCTCGCCTTCCGCAACCGAGGCTCCGGCAGCAGCACCAATATCCTTGAACCCGTCAGCGCCTCCCTCATGAGTGCCGGCGTCATCATCCTCATCACCGCCGCAGGAGGAGCCTTCGGCGGCATGCTTCAGCAGACCGGCATCAGCACCCGCATCGCCGATCTGACCAGCGGCTATCAAATGGCCCTCATCCCCCTCTCCTTCTTCATCACCGCCATCGTCCGCACCGCCCAAGGCTCCGCCACCGTCGCCATGATCACCGCCGCCGGCATCCTCGCCGGTGTCGCCACCGACGCCAACCTCGACTACCACCCCCTCTACCTCGCCCTCTCCATTGCCTGCGGCTCCAAACTCATCCCCTGGATGAACGACAGCGGCTTTTGGATCGTTGGCAAAATGAGCAACCTCACCGAAAGCGAAGTCTTAAAAACCTTCTCCCCCCTCCTCACCATCATGGGCCTCGCCGGCCTCCTCGTCATCATGATCGGCGCAAAACTGTTCCCTCTCATCTAAGACTTAAACCGCCCACAAATCAGACTTTCCTTGCCAATAAATCAGACAATGCTATTTTGAAATCATGAAAATCTCCATCGATATTCCTGAAACCGAACTGGAGGAGATTACCCGCCTCACCGGCATCACCAAAAAAGGCCCCGCCATCCGCAAACTGCTCGCTGATACCCTCACGATGCAACGCCGCGCCGAGATCGCCGCCAAATTCGTCTCGGGCGAGTGGTCTGCCGAACTCGAAGGCTACGAAGCCGCACAAGTTGCCGACCGCCAACACTCCACCACTCTCGCTGAACAATGGCGCGATTGATCGACTCGTCCCTTTGGGTGGACTTCACCCGCCGCAAAACGCCGCCATCGCTCAAATCTCGCATCCAACCCTGGATCCTCGACACCCAGGCCGCGATCTGCGAGCCCATCGCTTTTGAAATCCTGCGCTACGCCACGCTTGAGGAGCGCCCGCAAATCAACGCCCAGTTCGCCACTCTCCCCCTCCTCTCCACGCCGCCTCGAATCTGGCGTGACGCCACCCGCCTCGGCCAGCAATGCCGCGACCAGCGCATCAACATCGGCGCACTCGACCTCCTCATTACCGCCATTGCCATCCATCACGACGCCGAACTGGTCACCTTCGACAAGGACTATGCTCCCCTAGCAGACATCTTCCCCTTGCGTCTCATCTTCCTCACCCGCTAATTCCCTTCACTTAAGACTTTTACTCACACACAATAACATGGAAAAAATCGGATTCATCGGACTCGGCATCATGGGCGAACCCATGGCACTCAACCTAATCAAAGCCGGCCACCCTGTCGCCGTCCTCGCCACCAGCGCCGCCGCCAACACCCTCACCGCCGCCGGAGCCCAGTCCCATCCCGACTCCGCCTCCCTCGCCGCCGCCTCTGACATCATCATCACCATGCTCCCCGACTCCCCCGAAGTCGAAGCCGTCGCCGCGCAAATCATCGACACCATCCGCCCCGGCTCCCTGTTCATCGACATGTCCACCATCGCCCCCACAACCGCGATCGCCCTGCACCAACTATTCGCCGCCAAATCCGTCGAAGCCCTCGACGCCCCCGTCTCCGGCGGTCAGGTCGGAGCCCAAAACGCCGCCCTCTCCATCATGGTCGGCGGCAGTGCCGACGCCTTCACCCGCGCCCAGCCCCTCTTCGCCGCCATGGGCAAAAACATCGTCCACATTGGTGCCCCCGGCGCAGGTCAAACCACCAAGACCTGCAACCAGATCATCGTCGCCATGACCATCCAGGCCGTCGCCGAAGCTTTCACGCTCGCCCAAAAAGCCGGCGTCGACCTCGTCAAAATGCGCGAAGTCCTCCTCGGCGGTTTTGCCCAAAGCCGCATCCTCGACCTCCACGGTCAGCGCATCATCGACCGCAACTTCAAACCCGGCTTCAAGGTCAAACTCCACCGCAAGGACATGAACATTGCCCTCGCCACCGGCAAACAATTTGAAGTCCCCCTCGACGGCAGCGCCCAGGTCACCGCCCGCATGGAACAACTCATCGCCGACGGTCACGGCGAACTCGACCACAGCGCCCTCGCCCTCCTCCTAGAACAACTCTCCGGGATCACCCCCGCCTGAGCCGCTTCATCCTTTCGCCTTTAGCCTTTATCCTTTCGCCTTTCGATATGTCCTTTCACCTCAACCTGCGCACCCCCATCACGAGCGGCCCGAAAATCGCCGAAATGCGCATCACCCCCATCGCCATCGTTGACCCCCCGCTGCTCAACGCCGCCGGCCTCCACGCCCCCTACGCCCTGCGCACCGTCATCGAACTCATCACCGATGACGGCATCACCGGCATCAGCGAAATCCCCGGCACCGTTGCCATCAACCAATCCCTCGAAGAAACCCGACCGCTCATCCTCGGCAAAGATCCCTCCAATCTTCCCGACATCATGGCCGCCATCCAGGGCCACTTCGGCGAGGAATCCATCGCCAACCGCGGCGCCACCCCCTGGGACCAGCGTAAACTCGTCCACATCTTCAGCGCCATCGAAGTCGCCTGCCTCGACATCATCGGCAAAATCACCAACCAACCCATCGTCGACCTCCTCGGCGGCAAAAAACGCGACCTCGTCCCCTTCGCCGCCTACCTCTTCTACAAATACGAAGGTGCCGGCGGCCCGCTCGAATTCAACATCGACCCGACCGCCACCGGCTGGCCCGCCGCCCGCCAGGCCGCCGCCCTCGACCCCGCCGGCATCGTTGCCCAGGCCCACGCCATGGTCGCCGAATTCGGTTTCCAATCCCTCAAACTCAAAGGTGGCTGCTTCGAACCCCGTCTGGAAGTCGATGCCATCATCGCCCTGCGCGAAGCCTTCCCCAACACCCCCCTGCGCATCGACCCCAACGGCGTCTGGACCGTCGAAACCGCAATCAAGTATGGTCGCGAACTCGAACCCTACCTCGAATACCTCGAAGACCCCGTGCGCGGCCAAAAAGACATGGCCACCGTCCGTCGCGCCCTCAAAACTCCTCTCGCCACCAACATGTGCACCACCTCCTTCGCCTGCCTCCCCGGCAGCGTCGAGCACCATTCCGAAGACATCATCCTCAGCGACCACCACTTCTGGGGCGGCCTCACCGCCTCAATGAAACTCGCCGCCAAATGCCAGGAAATCGGCCGCGATCTCTCCATGCATTCCAACAGCCATCTAGGAATCTCCCTCGCCGCCATGGTCCATCTCGGCGCCGCCCTTCCCAACTTCACTTCTGCCCTCGACACCCACTACCCCTGGCAGTCCGACGAGATCATCAAAGGCGGCCGCCTCCCCTTCGAAAACGGCTCCGTCCGCGTCCCAGATGGACCCGGCCTAGGCGTCGAACTCGACCACGAAGCCCTGGAGAAGCTCCACCAAAACTTCCTCACCTGCGGACTAACCCACCGCGACGACCTCGTAGAAATGCGCAAAAAAGTCCCCGACTGGGAATTCCAAAACGTGCGCTGGTGAAGAGCAGCATATGAGCCGAAGGTTCAATCAGGTGAGCTCCAAGGGAGATTCAGCAGAAACCATCGGCCATGAAATCATCCCTGCAATATACCTTCCTTTTATCTTTCCTGCTTCTTGGCGCAGTCCGCGGATCCCCCGTCGACACCGCGCATGATTGGGAAAAGAACCCTCTGTTAAATTCGATAAGCATTTCGGCCCAGGGGATCATGGGCGAATACGAAGCGTGGTCAAATGACTGGTCGAAAAGTGATCGAAAGCCCACCGAAAAAGATCAGATAATCAACCGGATCACCGAGTCATTCTTCATCAGTTTCATCAATTGTCTTGCAGTCGCTCGCAATCCCCAACTGCTAACCCAAGGCGCACGCTTTTTAGATACTCAAGTTCCATCCGAATTCGATCATTTGTGGAAATTCGTATTCATCGAATTCGTCAACGCAGCCCGGGATGCAGACGGAAAACTTCTTCAATCCGAACACCTCATCAATCTAAAGAAAAGAGCCACAAACTAGCCACAATCAGGCCGCCATTCTTCCCGACAAGTGCACAGCCAAGCTATCACTATGACCCCAGCACGATCCGTTCCCCCGAAACACGCGGCTCGGGATCTGGCAGCCCGCAAAAAACTGATCACCCGCCGACACCTCCCCTTCAGACCCTGGCACCGATATCAAGATGATACCGCGTGCCCTTAAGCTCTCCTCTGCGCTTAAGGGCATTCTTCTCAACCAGATCATTCAAATCCCGGGTAGCTGTGGCACGCGACGCACCGGTGATTCGAATGTATTTTTCAGCACTGAGACCACCCTCGAATCCTGATGGACCTTCCCTCAGAACACGCTGGATGGCCTTTGCCTGACGTTCATTAAACTGCCCCTCGAAACGGTCATAGATTTTAATTCGGCAATCAGGAAGTTCAGATTTCTCAGGCATGAGCTATTGCCGCTCTTTTTATGCCTCACAAAACAGCATATTTTGAGGCATAAACCACCAATTGTTATTCAATCTCCGTTGTTCGGATGCTCTTCTTGAATAGCCGACGCAATCCTGCTTCTCCACGACAGCAGCATTGAATCCGTGGTCGCACAATTCCCCAAAACCATCGGTCAACGGCTGCAGGAGCGGAACGTTGTCGACCGAGTTCTCTGTCGAATCTCTACAACCTGCAGATCCCTCTGAAAGTTCAAAGCCGTGCGCTGGCAATGTGCCCCATCAAGGCATCCGCGCCTTCTTCACGCGCTGATCCCACAACACCTTCTGCCGACCGGTTGCCGTAACGGCGTCGCCGACCTCGGCTTTGGTGGTCAATAACACCCGGCCTTCGAAATCGACTTCCACCAGCAACTTCGCCAGCGCATCATAAGCTTCGACATCACCCTCTTCCTGCATATCCACCAAGACGACGGATCCAAGATAGTCCTGCACCAGCTTGAACTCCTCCTCCACCCCTTTGGCCGTCAGAGCGCCATTGCCCACGCCGAAGGCGGCCCGCACCTGGTCCTGATCCACCGCTTTCAACACCGCGATCAGATCCGCCACATTTCCCGTTCCCGCCTGCGCTTCCACGCGGATCTCCTGACCAAATCCCACGGCAAAATCCCCCAATTCGCGCAGCATTTTCACCGTCTGTTCGATCAATGCCTCATCGCCTTTAAGATCCCCAAGACGAACCCTCACGCCGCTGCCGCCCACATCATGCCCCAGCCGCACATGCTGTTTCACCTGATCAACCGCCGTCGCCAGTGCCGCCTTGTCCACGGCATCAAACGCCACATCCACCCGCATGCCCACCACCGCAACTCCTGCTTCTTCAAACTGCTCCCGCAAAGCCGTTCTTTCCTCTGGACTCAACACCGGCAGCACTCCATGGCCATGTCCCGCGCCAAGCTCCACCTGCTTGACTCCCGCAGTCTCCAAACTCTCCACGAGTTGCAACAAATCCCACTCTCGTCCCCATTCCACCGTGCTCAAGGCAAACGTCATGTATTCGCCCTGCGGCTTCAGCGTCTGCCCCATCAAACTAGCACCAGTTGAACTCACCACGCCAACCATCATCGCCTGAACCAACGTCAATTTACTCCAGATCATCATGCGGCCCATCCTCCCATGGTTTGCGCTCACCTGTCAACCACCTTGCGTTGTTCGAACAACCATCGCAACGCCGCATGATCATCCTCACCCCACACCCGTTTCGCAATGCCGTGACCTCCTCCGGCATACTCCGTATATTTCACCCCACTGCCCTCCTTTTTCAGCGCCACCACCATGTCCCTGGTGCGTTGCACCGGCACCTGATCATCCTGGTCTCCATGAAACGTCCACACCGGCACCTTCGCTATCGCTACAGGCTTCGCGCGACGCACATCGCTTAGTCCGCACACCGGCACCATCCCTGCAAAACGATCGGGATCTCGCGACGCCCAGTTCCACGAGGCACTGCCACCCATCGAAACCCCTGTCAGATAAATCCGCGCAACATCCACCGGATATCTCGCCAGCACATCCTCCAAAGCTGCCATCGCCCCCAACAACTGGTCACTCGCCTCTTCGTCGCTTTTCAACCAAAACGGCGGCTTCAACCGCTGATTGTCCCACTTCACCCAATTGTTGGGTCGCTCCCCACTGGCATCATCGCCATCCTGACACTGCGGCACCAGCACAAAACAGCGGAACTTCTCGCGCAACTCCGGCGTCGCCAGCAACCGTGGCAACTCTTCCTTCAACGGCTTCGCACCATCCGTTCCTTTTGACCCACCCCCATGCATGTAAATCACCAGCGGATACCGGGCCTTGTCCTCAACTGTCCACCCCAGCGGCACCATCAACCCACAACCACGATTCGCCGTCGGCGGAACCATCCGCTCCTCACCCACCTCTTCTCGAAAATAGGGTGAATCCTCCGCCGAAGTTTTCACCACCATCAACAGCAACAAAATCACGAAAAACTTCATCTCTCATCCTACCCCCAAACCGGCCTCGCTGGCAACGTTTCAACCACTCAGAAACCCATCTTCGACCGGATCAAATGCCGGTAGGTTCGCCCCACGGGTATCCGATCTGCCCAACCCTTCAGCGCCAAGTTCCAACCCGCTCCGGTTGCTTTTTCCACCCCCAAAATCCGGTCGGCCCGCACCACAAACCTTTGATGCACCCGGACAAAGTCATCCCGCCCCAGTAACGCAATCCACGACCGCAAACTCCGCAACTCCATGAACCGTTTCCCGTTGATGAGGTGAATCCACGTGTAGTCTCCAAACGATCGCAACATCACGATCTCATCCTCCGTGATCGACACCCTCGTTTTTGCACTTTTCACGTTGATCACCCTCGACAGGTTCGCAGGCTGCCCACCCGCACCAATATCAGCGCTTGCATCAATTCCTGAGACCGAGGGAACTCTCTCCCGCGCCAACAATCCCGCCAGATGCATCGCCACTTTCTTCTTGAACTCAACACGGTGGGCGCTCCACCCCTTGACGGGTCTTGGATGATCGTAACCGTGGAAACCAATCAGCCGTCCTCGATAAACCAAAGGAAAAACCAGGGTTGCCCCCACTTTCTGTCGCTTCAATTCTGCCCTCAAGCCCTTCGCCGACCGCGGCATCTTGTCCACATCGGGAATTTCGATCACTTCCCGATTCACCAGCCGTTGATGCCCCCACGACATCATTTGCGACGAGGCCCCCTGCAAATCCATCACATGAGGCTCCACTCCTCGATTGGCCCATTCATGAACATTCCAAAAACGGGTCAGGTCATCACTGTATCTCGCGATCCAAACCCTGTCCGCCTTCACCAATCGCCCCATCAACCTCAAGGTCTTATCGATGGCAACTTTAGAAGATCTCTCGCAGGCGTGTTTCGCCAACAACCGCCAAAAGACTGCTTCCTCGGATCGATCAGGGGGGGATTTTAACTTTGCAGTTGCCATGAAAATGCCACCATCAGCAAAAGATTAATGCCAAATCCTAGAATCCATGCCAGAAGCGACATCAAGTTCCTGAGACAATGGCTCAGATATACTAATGAATGGGTGAAAATCGTCAATTCAATTCCCTAAAACTTTTCTCCATCCAACCATCAGATAGCATTGGAAATCAATCTCTTGCAGAGATAACCAAGCAATTGCCCCACGATTCCTTAAGATCGGTCTGGATGGATGAAAAATCGAAAACCCTCAATGCAGTGCTATCATCCAATTTATTGATTAGTTTAGCTAATTGACGCGCCTAAACAATTCGCATCGCCATCGCACGCATGCACAAAAATCGACCCCCACGGCAGAAAATCGATTTAAGCTGAAAACCCCCTGCAATTATCGACCCCAAATGTCGGAAATCTATGCGGGTTTGTGATTGGTCCAGTTCCCGCCATTACTGGGCTCGCTGGCCTTATGACCCTTTCACCATCCCCCGTCCCCCACTGGAAGAGTCACAAGTAACCTCCGCGATGCTCCCAACAAACATCGCAGCCAAACAACCGTTCTTGTGATCATATCCCCGGCTGATCCCAAGACGGTTGCTTCAAAACAAATCAACCTGAAATAGCCATGACATCCCCAACTCCCGACAAACCCCTCTCATCGTCGAATCGATTTCGTTCGATCTTCATCGTCCTTGGTGCCCTCGCTGCCGTCCTGTCTCCGGGAATGACAATAAAAGCGCAGACCACCCACTATCTTTACGGTTTGCACAATACATCTGGCGCTGCCGACGCGGCAAATTTCAATTTGGTGCAATTCGCCGTCGCGAATCCGTATGGTGCATCCACGGTCACATCAAGCACTAGGGTGGCAAATCTAGGATCTTATGTTTCCAACTACGGTGCCGCCGGTCGTTACCGCGAATACATCAACGGTCTCGCGATTGATATAACCACCAATGACGTTTATTTTAACTATACCTACAACGACAACAGTGCTAGCGCGACCGCTGGCAACTACACGTTTCAACTATACAAGGGAAATTTGAATGGCTCAGTCTGGGAAGTCGATCTTGTTCATTCCATTACTGCTGCCTTGGCTGGCGGTCTCCCGGATTCAGACAGCGCAGGCAGCGGTGCCTTTCCCCGTGGAGCTTTCGACCCGGTGTCGAACAGCTACTACACAGGAGGACAACTCACAGACAGCCTGACTCGACTTAACTTGAATGCCAGCGGAACTGCCGTCACCAGCATTGACAACTTCAGCAACTTTGACCTTACCCCTTTCGGGGATTATGGCGGCGGAGATTTTGTCATTTCTAATGGAACTCTCTACACTTCGACCGTGGTCGACGGAGAGAACCGTCTGATCCGCAGAACCATCTCAGGTATTGAAAATGGAACAGGTTTCGCAGCAGGAGTTATTATGGATGACGACCTCTCGTTTGACGAATTTGGGGTGGTTCAGATTGCCGGACTAGGCGCGGCTGATCTTCTCTACGGACTTTCAAACAGTGGATCGCTATTTCGATTCACCAACCCTGGAGGTGGCACTGAGGCTGCCTTGGGCATTACTGAAATCGTCGATCTTAGTTCTTTTATAGGATTTGGATCCGTCGCCGATATCTCCGAAGCGTTGCTGGCCCCGATCCCCGTTCCCGAACCTTCGGGTGCGCTGCTGATTGGTGTCGCAGGCTGCCTCGCCATCCTCAGACGACGCCGCCAAAGCTAATCATGGGAAATGAAAGTCGGGTAAGGCCCGCCATTGATCGCCTGCTCGCAACTTAGCTTTGCTTTTAAATCCTGGAGCACACGCAATTTCGTTGCGTGTGCTCTGTTTCCGTTTACTGCTCCATCGCCAAACACTACCGCCTCGGCTCAACATTAAATACAACCTCCCATCAAGATTCACTCCCATGTCTCTTCGTTATTGCCTCCCCCTCGTTCAAAGTCTGCTGATCGTTTCTCCAGCCCTTGCCCAATCCCCACCCGACAGCACTCAAATGGAAACCGTCACGGTCACTGCTTCCGCTCCTTCCGACGGATACCAAGCCACGGATTCCATCACTGCCCTTAAGTCCAACGCCCGGTTGCTGGAGACGCCCCAGTCGGTCACCGTGCTTACCGACGCATTTATCAAAGACCGCGATTTCCATCGACTTGATGAAGTGTTGAGATACAGCGCTGGTGTTTCCACCGGAGGATTTTATGACGTGTTGGACTCATTCCGTATCCGCGGTTTTGCCGCTGACGACGTCACGTATCTTGATGGATTAAAGATCACCGGCTTCTCCTCGCCGATGGAACTATGGGGCCTCGAACGGGTCGAAGTAGTCAAAGGTCCCGCTTCAACACTCTACGGCGGAGCTTCCCTCGGCGGCCTCATCAACATGGTCAGCAAACGCCCCCAACCCGATGCCTTCACCGAATTCACCCTCGGCGGCGGCTCCTACAACCTGTTCACCAGTGGCCTCGACGTGAATCGTCCACTCTCCAAAAACGTGTCCGCCCGCGTGAACGCCTTTTATCGGGAAAACGAATCATTCGTCGATCATGTCGAATATCAGCGAATCTTCGTCGCGCCCTCGCTCACTTGGAAAATGGGACCCGACACCAGCCTGACCATCCTCACCAGTTACAAATACACCGACGAAATCTTCAGACTTCCTTTGGTGGCTCATGGCACCGTCCTCCCCAACAAGAACGGCCAGATTCCCCATGACCGATTCATCGGAATCCCTGGAAAATCCCAGGGTGTGCAAGGCTGGCTCGGCACCGCCGGATATGAGTTCAACCACCAGTTCAACGACATCGTGTCACTGCGCCAGAACCTGCGCGCCAGTTGGAGCAACCTGCATCGCATCGATATTCTCTACCCCGCCTATCTCGACGACAACCAACGCACCCTGTATCTCATCCCACCGGTCAACGTCATTGATGACCACTTCAATTTCGCCGTGGACACCGCCGTGACTTTTAAATTCACCACCGTGAAGATCGACCATCATCTCACCACCGGAGTGGACTATAATTATGTCGACCGCAGTTTTGGTCTCGATGGATTTGGCGACGGCGAACTCATCCCCTTCGACCTCTTCTCCCCCAACTACCAAGTTCCGTTCCGTCGCTCATCCGATCCCTTCACCATCTCTTACTCCGAGTTCAATCAGTTCGGCCTTTACATTCAAGAGCAGGCAAAATTTTTCGACAAGCTTACCCTGACCCTCGGCGTGCGATACGACACCACCACGCTCGATGACACCGACCTCGGCCACACCAAAGACAGTGCCACGACACCCCGTGTGGGTTTGACTTATGAGTTCATCCCTGGCGTCGCTGCGTATGCCAGCTACAGCCGATCGTTCAATCCCCAATGGACCTTCACCGACGCCGAAGGCAACGTCGTCGATCCAGAAGAAGGCGAAAACTGGGAAGCCGGAGTCAAAACGTCCCTGCTGGACGGACGTCTCACCGCTTCCCTAGCCGTCTATCAACTCACCCGCGAAAACGCCGCCACCGACGATCTCTCCACGCCCTACCCGCTCGACTCCTTTGCCGCTGGCGAACAAAGAGCACGCGGCGTCGAACTGGAAAGCGCCATCAACCTCGCTCCTGGCTGGGACTTTATCTTTGCCTACAGCTATACCGAGACCGAAATCCTCAAGGACAGCCTTCTGCCTGTCGGTGGTCGCACCCTTGGCGTCCCCGATCACAACATCAATGCCTGGCTAAAATACACCGTGCAAAGTGGGCCCCTGCGCGGATTTGGATTGGGCATCGGCGGACGCTATCTTACCTCCCAGGCTGGCTCCGCCTACAACACCTTTGATCTGCCCGCCTATGGCATCGTGGACGCCGCTCTCTACTATGAACGCAAAAACTTCAGCGCCCAGATCAACTTCAACAACGTCTTGGACAAGCGCCACTTCGTCGGTTCCTACGACGAACTCTACGTCCTTCCCGGTCAACCCTTCAACATGAGTGCCAGCATCACCATGAAGTTTTGAGCAACCCCCGTCCCAATTGGACGACTCATAAAACCCGGCACAAGATGCCGGATTCCGCCCCCGATACGCATTTCACTTTTCACTTTTCACTCTTTTAAACTCATACCCATCCAACGTAAATCCCTCCGCCTCTTTCTGACCTTGCTAAAACCTAAAAACGGCTAGATCGGGCCATGTCAGCGCGCCTGGCCAGTCAAACATCAAGGTGTCTCCATCCCAGCCACGCAACACCCCCGACCACTGACCGGACTCCGTTCCCACGTTTAAAACAAATTCTCCTTTTGCCTCCGCATCGACCTTGATCGTCCACTTCCCAAAAAGATCACTCACATACACTCCCGCATAGTTCACTGGCACATATCGCGGTGGATGGCCATCACTGGGTGGCTTGGGTTTGTTCGCAAGGATTTTGGCAATCTCGCCGCCCTGCTGGAAGATTCGTTCCTGAAGTTGCTTTGACTCGCCATCTTCTTTCTCTCCATTTGCCCCTTCAACTGCCTCCAGCAAAACCTTGGTCCTCACGGCTTCAGGAAACGTGGTGAGATGCAAATTAGCCAGCACCGCCACTCCCAACTCCTCCTCCGGCACCAGCATCACACTGGCTCGAATGCCCTCCAACGCCCCGCTTTTTTCCACCACGCGTCGATTTCCAGAATAATAGACATTCCAACCAGGACTGAAGAAAAAACCCGTGTCAGCTCCAATCGGCGGCACCGCCGCAAAATCCATCTGACTTGCCAACACTGGCGAAAACATCGTTTCCACCGTCTCCTCCTTCAGCACCTGCCGATCTCCACTTTTCCCCTTCGCCAGCAACACGTTCATCATCTTCGCCAGATCATTCGCCGTTGAACTGAGTCCACTCGATGATGCGTAGGTGTCCGGCATTGACACCTCCACCGCCTTGGCCTGCCCGTCGACCACCCTGTATTGCCGCGATACATTCTTATCTTCATCAAAATCCCCCCAATATCCCGACCGCGACATGCCAACCGGAACCAACACCGATTCCGACAATAACTTTTCGTAAGTCGAACCCCATGCCGCAGCCGCCGCTTCGCCAGCCAGAAAGTAACCAATATTGGAATACTCGGCGTGATCACGAAATGAATAAGCCGGATGAATGAAACGCAAACGCTTCAATAATTCCTCACGCGGAAATAGATGCCGCCAGTAGGGAGGAAATCCATAACTCACCAAACCCGTGCGATGCGTCAGCAGATCCCGCAACGTTACGTCTTGGGTGGCATGCTCATCCATCAATCGCAAGCCAGGCAACACCTCCACCACTGGTTGATCCCACCCGAGCTTTCCAGCGTCTGCCACCGCCCCGGCCGCCATGGCCGTCAGCACCTTTGAAACACTGGCCAGATGAAAAATCGTGTCCGCATCCACCGGCGCCGCTGTCTCCAAATCCCGAAATCCAAATCCCTTCACCAACACCGACTTGCCGTCCTTGACCACTGTCACCGACGCTCCGGGAACCTGATAACGCTTCATCGCCTCTTCGATGAACTTTTCGAATTGTTCCGCAGAGATGCTCTCGCGCTCAGGCAATTCCTCTCCAATCGCGCCCACCGCGATCGTCAGCATCATTAACAAACCAGCCCTCCAACCACGCGAAACAACGGAGCAGATTTTCATTGGGGGTAATAATTAAAAAATGATCTGCTTACGTCGGCACCGCATTCACATCCACTGCCACCGACAACTCATGGCTGCCCTCCCCAATCACAATCCCCCGCAGTGGACTCACATCGCGAAAATCCCGACCATGCGCGACGGTGATGTGCCGCGTTCCAGGAATGCAATTGTTCGTCGGATCAAGGTCCACCCAACCCAACTGCGTCCCGCACCACACACTCACCCAGGCATGCGAAGCATCCGCCCCAACCAGCTTCACTTTCCCCGGGGGAGGCAACGTTTCCAGATAGCCACTCACATATTTGGCCGGCAACCCCAATGACCTCACACATGCAATCAACACATGCGCAAAATCCTGACACACCCCTCGCCGTTTTTTGAACGCCTCATCCACCGGCGTCGCCACATCCGTTGCTGCTGGATCAAAGGCAAACTCCTTGTTGATCCGCGTATTCAAATCCAATGCCGCCTTCAACATGCTGCGACCCGGCTGAAAACTGATCCTCGCATAAGCCGCAAATTCTTCCGACGGATAAATCAATCGCGATGGAAAACTGAACTCACCCGCCATCACATCCTCGGTCAACCGATCCATCCGGCAACGCTGCTGCAAGACCTCCCACGACTCCGACTTGGCATGATCGATCCATCCTCCCACATTGACCTCCACCTTGCTGCGAGCCGTCACCGTCAACCGACGATGCGCCCCGCGAATTGCAAAGAACAACGCTGGATTCCCAAAGTAATCCACATGCCCGGCCCGGTCCGTCGGCGGCGGTTCAATCGTCACCTCATGCTCCAGACAACGCTGGGTGTCCATCGCCCGCGGCGAAAGCCTCGCCATGTGATGCGAAATCGACACCGGCTCGTCATACACATAGGTCGTTCGATGGCTAATCTCGTAAATCATTCCGTCAATCCTCCATCAAGTTAAATCACCTCACCCGCGACAACGCATGCGCAAAATAATGCTGCGTCACCGATCTCGAAAAATTGGAAAGCGACGTGCTCATGTGTTCACAAAGCGACAACAGATTGCCCGGCTCCCGATCCTCCGCCTGCGCCAGCGCCGGGAAATGCGTGCTCGCAATGATCGACAACATCCCATCCACCTGCCGTTTCTCATCCCCGATGTTCCCTTCCTGACCATCACGCGGCAACTGCGACGCATGACGGCTCATCTGCTGCAACTGCCACATCAACGAACGCGGATTCGTCTCATCCGCGATCAACAAATCCAGGATCGGCGCCAGTTGCGGCCTTGTGTGATACCGACGCCGGAACGTCATCGCACTGTCGCAAATCTCCAACAACGGACCCAGCACCGCCTCATTGCGCGGACCAGGATGCACCGCCGCCTTCACCCAGCTCATCAAGTTGTCCGCCCGCTCAACGCGCCGGCCAAGATCCAAAAACCTCCATCCATGACCACGCGTCATATTCTCCATCTCCATTCCCGAAAACGCCGCCAGATCTAACACCAGCTTGTTCAGCATCAGCAACGCCTCAGGCACACTGAAGCGTTGCGAACGCGGTTGCGAATCCTGCTCCAGCTGGTTGCACAAACGCCACGTGTCATCGGAAATCCGATCACGCAACGCAAACGCATTGTAACGCAAACGACCGAGCAAATCACGCACCCCGCCATCCTTCTTCCGACTCAAAATCAACACCGCCAAACGAGCCAGCAATGCCTTGCCAACTGGCCCACTGCCAAAACGATCCGGCAAATAGCCCAAGCCCACCATCCACGGCACCATCGCCTCCAGTTCACGCGTCTGATCCTCGTTCCCCTCCCCCGCCAGCCGCTGCACCACGGCACGTAACAACCTCACAAACCCTTCCAAGCGCTCCGCATACCGACCCAGCCAGTAATAATGATCCGCCACCCGACTCGGCACCTCGCCCGCATTCTTCTCCGAACGCATCGACACCACCGGCGGCAACATCAAGGTCAGTTGCTCCACCGGTGAATCCGAAAGCACCCACGTGTCCTTGCTCACCCCGCCGTTCTGCATCGAAACCACCATGCCCTGAGGTGACGGACTCACCCGCGTCAATCCACCCGGCATAACCGCCAGGTCATCGCCATTGGGCACAATGTAACAACGCAACACCAACGG
Source organism: Phragmitibacter flavus (assembly GCF_005780165.1). Classification (NCBI taxonomy): domain Bacteria; kingdom Pseudomonadati; phylum Verrucomicrobiota; class Verrucomicrobiia; order Verrucomicrobiales; family Verrucomicrobiaceae; genus Phragmitibacter; species Phragmitibacter flavus. Next base: position 170,865 of record NZ_VAUV01000013.1, read on the forward strand.
ACGCTGCTCCAGCCTGCCCCCGTAAAACACCGGTGCGGTCGAAAGATTCAACAACTCCTGCGCCGCGTATTCATGCGGAAACGCCCGCATCCTCGACAACAATTCGTCGCGCCGCGCCCCACTCAATTTCGCCCCGAATTCCGGACGTCCTGCGCCACTCAAAAACGCGCGTTTGATCACATAACGTTCCAGATTGGCCTCCACCTGCTGCAACACTTTCTGCTGCCCACACCACCACGTTTCCGCATTCGGCAGCGTCAAATCCTGAGCCAGCAAATGTCGACAAAGACCCGGCAAAAACGGCAGCATCGCCGTCGTCTCCACCACTCCGGTGCCCACTCCGTTTGCAATTGCCACATTCCCCGCCCGCCAGGCCTCCATCAAACCAGCCACCCCCAACCACGTCTCGCTGCGCAATTCCAAAGGATCACAAAACGTATCATCCACCCGACGCAAAATCACATCCACCTGACGCAACCCCTCGAGCGTCTTCAAAAACACCTTACGATCCCGCACCGTCAAATCCGCCCCTTCCACCAGCGTGAACCCAAGATACCGCGCCTTATACGCATGCTCGAAATACGTCTCGTTGAGCGGACCCGGCGTCATCAGCACCACCAACGGATCATGCTTGTTCTGCGGAGCCAGCGACCGCAGGCTGTCCCGCTCAATCTGGAAAAATCCCGCCAGACGTTCCACATTCAGATCGCGAAACTCATCCGGAAACAAACTCGTCAAAACCACCCGGTTCTCCAAAGCATACCCTTTGCCGGATGGCGCCTGGGTCCGATCCGCCAAAACCCGCCAGCGACCACTCGAATCACGCGCGATGTCCACCGCATGATGGAAAAGCGACATCCCGCCCGCCGGCTCAATGCCATGGGCCGCCCGCAGAAACCCCGGATTCGCAAACAGCATCCCCGGAGGCACCCAACCCTCCTTCAACAAGCGACGCGGACCATACAAATCGCGCACGATCATGCGCAGCAGCTTCGAACGCTGCTTCAACGCCTTCTCCAACCAGTCCCACTCCTTGGCACCGATCACCAACGGCAGAATGTCCAGCTTCCAATGCCGGTCCGCCGCCTGCGGATCATCATAAATGGTGTAGGTCGCCCCGTGCTCGCGCAGCAGTCGACTCGCCTCCTCCTGACGCACCGCCAGATCACTGACCTCCATCTGGGCCAGCCCCTCGAGAAAGCCCTTCCAGCTTGCACGCGGCAGTCCATCAGCGCCGCGAGCTTCATCGAAGCCCGAACCGGTCGCTCTGCACGCCGCCAGCAAAGCCGCGACACTGACATTGGCGGGTGGGGGTTGCATCATCAGGCCATCATCTTCCAAGATCACCAACTACCCATGCCCAGAGTTCTCACTCGCGCAAATCAAGCGTGAAAGGAAATTCGCCCGACTTCACCGCCGCAGGCACTTCCAACGGCCCGCCCGTATGACCAATGGATTCAAAACGCGCCAGGCGACGGCTTTCCGCCTCATACGCATTCACCGGCAACGTCTCGTAACTGCGTCCACCCGGGTGCGCCACATGATAGCGACAACCGCCCATCGAACGCTGGTTCCAAGTATCCACCAGATCAAACGTCAACGGGGCATCCACACCGATCAGCGGATGCAAACAGTTCGGCGGCTGCCATGCGCGATACCGCACCCCGCAAACCCCTTCGCCATTGATCCCGGTAGGATGCAAAGGAACACGTTTCCCGTTCACCATCATGGCAAAACGGTCGCCGATCATTCCCGAAACCTTCACCTGCAAACGCTCCACCGAGCTGTCCACATAACGCACCACCGATCCGGCCGAGGAATCTTCCCCCAACACATGCCAAGGCTCCAGCGCACTGCGCAGTTCTACCTGCACCCCTCTTTGCACAAACTCACCAATGAATGGAAAACGGAACTCAAAGTGCGGCTCAAACCACTCCTTTTTCATGTGGAATCCACTGCCCTGAAGATCCGACATCACATCACTGAAATCGTCCCACAAAAAGTGCGGCAACATCCAGCGATCATGAATCTCCGTGCCCCATCTCACCGGCGAACCGCGATACGGTTTCTCCCAGAAATGCGCCACCAAAGCCCGCAAAAGCAACTGCTGCGACACGCTCATGCGCGCATGCGGCGGCATCTCGTAACTGCGCAACTCCAACAGCCCCAGACGACCCGTGCTCGAATCCGGCGAAAACATCTTGTCGATGCAGAACTCCGCCCGGTGCGTGTTCCCCGTCGCATCCACCAAAAGGTTGCGGAACAACCGGTCCACTGTCCAGGGCGGCAGATACGCCCCGCCCGGATCCGGCACCTGATTGAACGCCAACTCCAATTCATACAAGGAGTCATTGCGCGCCTCATCCACCCGAGGTGCCTGACTGGTCGGCCCGATAAACAAACCGGTGAAAAGGTAGCTCAACGATGGATGATTCTGCCAGTAGCAAAGCAGCGACTTCAGCAAATCAGGACGACGCAGCACCGGCGAATCCGTCGGCGTCGCCGCACCAATGATGATGTGGTTGCCGCCGCCTGTGCCCGTGTGCCGACCATCCAGCATGAACTTCTCCGTGCCCAATCTCGTCAAGCGAGCCTCGTCATAAAGCGTCTCGGTCTTCTCGACCAGCTCATCCCACGTGGATGAAGGATGCAAATTCACCTCAATGACCCCCGGGTCAGGCGTCACCTTCAAAACCTCAAGCCGCATGTCAAACGGCGGGGTTGAACCCTCAATAATCACCGGAAGACTCAGCTGTTTTGCCGTCTCCTCAATCGCCGCCACCAACTCCAGGTAACCTTCCACCTCTTCCACCGGCGGCATGAAGATGTGCAGCCGACCCTCGCGCGGCTCCACACACAACGCCGTCCTCACCACCCACGAGGCACTCTCATTCAATGCCGGATCACGACCATGATCCCGCTCCAACGGTGCAAGCTTCGCCACCTTGGCCAGCTTCGCCGCCACCTCACGAGCCTCCGCACTGCCCTCCACCGCCACATGCAACTGACGCTCCAACAACGGCTTCAACGCCGATGCCGCCTTGTCTTTGCCCGTTCCCTTAACCGCTCCTTGATTCACCGAAGACGGATGCGGACGCAGTTCGCCCAACGGCAATGGCTTCTCCAACGGATCCTTCTCATAGGCGATCTCCGCCTCCTCCGGTTTCACCCACGGCAGCGCATCCATCGGCAGGCGGTAACCCATCGGCGAATCACCAGGAATCAAAAACAAGTCCTTGTCGCGCACCTTCCATGGACCACTCACCCATTCAATCTCCTCACCCTCAGCCTGGCACTTCAGCGGCAATACATAACCCACCACATTTCCCAAACCTTTGGAAAACAAACGACGCAAACGCTCACGCTCCTGCTTGTCCTTCAGGCGCGCATCCGTCACCTCCACGTTGGCAGGCAACTTCCCTTCGCGCCACAGATAATAATAAATGTCCTCATACGCCGGCGTCAGGAAACTCCCCTTCACGCCCAGCACATCCATCAAGCGGTCCGCAAACACTCGTGCCTCGCGCACACCATGCCCATAATCCTTGGTTTCATCCGCCACCAGCGACTCATCTTTCCAGATCGGCTGCCCATCTTTGCGCCACCAGCAACCCAGCGACCAGCGCGGCAACACTTCACCCGGATACCATTTGCCCTGTCCATAATGCAGCAGCCCCTTCGAAGGCGCATACCTCGCCCGCATGCGCTTCAGCAACTCTCCCGCCAAGGCCCGTTTTTTCGGACCCACCGCCGTGAAATTCCACTCCGCCCCGTCCATGTCATCAATCGAAATGAACGTGGGCTCGCCCCCCATCGTCAGGCGCACATCGCCATACTTCAAACGTTTGTCCACCGCTCGACCCAACTCCACGATCTTCTGCCACTCCGCTTCCGAATACGGCATCGTCACCCGCGGCGACTCATGAATCCGCGTCACGGTCATTTCGTGATGCATCACCGATTCACATTTTTCAATCGCCCCGCTCACCGGCGCGGCCGACATCGGCTCCGGCGTGCATGCCACCGGAATGTGTCCTTCACCAGCAAACAACCCCGACGTCGGATCAAGCCCGATCCACCCGGCTCCCGGCAGATAAACCTCACACCACGCATGCAAATCGGTAAAATCCACTTCCGTGCCGCTCGGTCCGTCCAGCGACTTCACATCGGCCTTCAACTGGATCAAATACCCGCTCACAAACCGCGCCGCGAAGCCCAGCCCACGCAACACATTCACCAGCAACCAGCCCGAATCCCGACACGATCCGCTCGCCAATTTCAGCGTCTCCTCGGGCGATTGCACCCCGGGTTCCATGCGGATCAAATAACTCACCCGGTGCTGCATCTCCGAATTCAGCCCCACGAGGTAGTCAATCGTCCGCATCTTCGGCTTCGCCTTCCACTCCACAACCATCGCCTCCACCAGCGGCCCCACCTCCGCCATTTCCAAATACGGCGCAATGTCCTTCTTCAGCCACGCTTCATACACAAACGGCGACTCCTCCGCATACTCCTCGAGGAAAAAGTCGAACGGATTGTAAACCGACATCTCCGCCACCAGATCCACCGTCACATCCAGACACTGCGTTTTTTCTGGAAAAACCAGCCGCGCCAGGTAGTTCGCATGGGAATCCTGCTGCCAGTTGATGAAATGTTTCGAGGGCTCGACCTTCAGCGAATAGCTCAAAATTTTGGTCCGACAATGCGGCGCAGGACGCAATCGGATCGTCTGGGGACCCAGCGTCACGCTGCGGTCATAGGTGTAGGTGGTGCGGTGATGGAGGGCAGCGTGAATCGACATGGGCAATGCACTAAAGCACTCCTCATGCCGAATTGCCTGTTTCGATTTCGACAAATCGCATAAAAACCTGATGTGATCGTTCCAATCAGCGGCCGTTTCCCAAAAGATGCCTCATCAAAAAGTTGGCGCGTTTCATTTTGCCGAACGCTGTTTCTGCCGCGCCGTGACCTGTATTGATCACCGTCACCATCTCAAAATCCTTCCCGCCTTTCTGCAAAGCCCCCGCCAGTTGCAGAGTTGAAGCAGGATCCACATTGGAGTCCAACTCCCCTACGATCAGCATCAATTCGCCGCGCAGTTTCGACGCATGCACGACATTTGAACTGCGTTCATAAGCCTCATCGACGGGCCATCCCATCCAGGCTTCATTCCACCATATTTTGTCCATCCGATTGTCGTGACATCCACAGTCCGCCACGCCCACCTTGTAAAAATCCCCATGATGCAACAAGGCTGCGACCGTGCTCTGCCCCCCGGCGCTTCCGCCATAGATACCAACCCGTTCAAGATCCATCCACGGACGCTCGCCCGCCGCAGCCTTTATCCAGGCTTTCCGGTCTGGAAATCCCGAGTCCGCCAAATTTTTCCAGGCCAAATCATGAAATGCCTTTGAGCGCCAGTTCGTTCCCATCCCGTCGATTTTCACCACCACAAATCCATTCTCCGCCATCTCCTGCATCCCCGACCACGCGTGGTGAGCCTTCGGCACAAAATGCCCATGAGGTCCCGCATAAATTTCCTCCACCACCGGATACTTTTTCGCCGGATCGAAATTCGACGGCTTGATGATCGCCCCATAAATCGGCGTTTTTCCATCCCTGCCCGCCGCCACAAACCGCTCGACTCTCCCCAACCCTAACTGGCGCAAAGCCGCATCATCGGCGCGGGCGATCTCTGCAATTCGATCACCTGTCTGTGCATCCCGCAGTTCCGTCACCGGCGGCTGATCCACCCTTGACCACGTCGCCACCAATCGCTTTTTGTCGGGTGAAAACTCCACGCGCTGCGTCCCGTCTCCATCGGTCAACGCCACCCAATCCGAACCATCAAAATTCACTCTGGCCAGATGTTCATGATAAGGATCCTGCCCTTTCATCCCCACGATTTTTAACAACAATCGACGCCCCTCCTCGTCCACCTCCAAAACCTCGCGAACATTCCATTCCCCTCGTGTGATCTGCGTTTTGATCCCGCCCGCCGCCTCATCGATCAAATAGAGATGATTGAATCCATCCCGTTCTGAAGCCCAGATCATCTCACGAGTGTTCGCCAGATGCTTCAGAAAAAACTTCTGGGAATAATCAATGAACGTCCGGCTCGCCTCCTCATGAATCAACCTCACCTTCCCCGACGTGGAATCCACGGAAAGCAACCGCATCACCTGATGCCCTCGCTGATTGTAAACGAATGAAAATGCCGATGAATCGGCCGTCCATGCCAGTTCGCTGATCGACCACGGATTATCAAACCAACCATCACCCACTTTGATCTCGCCACGCCCCTCAATTTCAAACAATCGCGGTTTGGGCTGACTGATCTCATCCCCTGCCTTCGCATAATCGACCGTTCGCAACTTCGGCTGCAGTTGATCCTTCGGCGAGGATTCCACCAGATGAATCTGACGCAGTTTTACCGGCTTCGCCCGAAATGCCACCAGGTGTTTTGAATCAGGCGACCATTTGAATGGACCCTGATAGCGATCTTCCGCCGCTCCATCGCGACTTAAAAAGATCACCTCGCCTCCCTGCACCGGCTCAATCACCAGGTTATTCTCTCGAATCGACGCCCGCCATTGTCCATCTGGCGAAACATTTTCACGGCGCTCTTGCGGCTCCGTCACCTTGCCTGTGATTTTCGCCAGCCCTCGAAAATCAGGCGCACGCACCACCGCCAGTTCCTCCCCTGCATCATCCGTCATCAACCAGCGATGCCCCCCGAAGGTTTGCAAAACCCGCTCGCTCCCCGCTTCCACCTCCCCGTAGGAAACCTTGCCTCCATCACGCTTCAACCACCACAACTTGATCACCTCACTCATCTCATTCCTCACCCTCAACAAGGTCGCCGGACCATCACGATGTTTCCCTTTCGCACCTTGTTTGGGAGCCTGTAGTATCAAGGGTTTTGGCGGTGTTTCATCAACTGCCAGTTCCCCGCTTTGGACATCAAACACCCAAGCGCGTCCCAACGCCAGAAATTGCAACCGCCTTCCTTCCCGCCCCAGGTCCACTTGTTCCAGCGGAAGCTTTTTTGCCTCCACGGTTTTGCCCGTCGCCGTCGCCAGCAAACGCGCCAACAGGTCGTGATCGAAAGCCAGCCCCTTCCGTCCATTTATCAGACCCACGGTAAAAAATTCATGCCCGTCCATCGAAGTGTCCAAGCGGCAGACCAACGGGCCCCCTTCACTTGACCAAAAACACCGCACCTCATCCCCCAACACTGCGCGCATCGCCGCTTTTTTCAATGCCTCCACCCTTTTACCCTTACCATGATCACGCAAGTCTACCTCCGCACCCAACGGCATCCCCCACATCATCACGCCTACCCAGAGCAAAGTTCTCATCTTCGAAATCGGTCTTCACTCAACGCGTTTCATTCCATCTCTCTTCCATTTCCACCAAAACAAAACACCCTTGTAAGGACGAACATTCCTTCACAAGGGTGCTTGAATCGATAACTCCGGCTAGACTGAACTAACCCCAACCCTTACTGCTCCACCAGCTCCACCCGACGGTTCTTGGCCCGGCCTTCTTCAGTCCCGTTCGTCGCCACCGGGCAATACAATCCGGAACCATGCGAGCGACGCGACCTGGGACGCATTGCCCCGTCCTGACTTTACGAGTGGCATACTCACTCGATAAATGATAGTTTCTCCGTGGAAAACACTTCACACCTAACCCCAGTAAAATTTGCATGCTTGACCTCCGCTTTTTTCTTGCCGTCCCTACTATCTCGGCGGCATTGTCGGTGATCCAAGCCGAATCTCCCGCCCCATCTTTCAAGGTGCTGGAGCAAACACAAATCGTCGAACCCAGCGGGCGCAAAGTCACTTTCAAACGTGTGGAACCTCCTGTATCCCCGCCCCGCCCTGCCCCGGAACCGGCCCCCGTCATCAATCCGATGCAACCCTCCAAACCGATGCACGTTTTGCTCGTCTCGTGCACGGTCTATCCCGGCCCCATTACTGAACTGCGCTGGGGTTCTGGTGACACCAAGCATCATGCTTTCAGTAATGTCGATTTTTTGGACATTGCCGGTATCGGCCATTTTGAAACGACCGATTCCATTCACGGAGTGGTCCTTGGAATCGGCACCGACAAAGCATCGGCCCGTTCCGCTAATCAACCTGCGCTGCCAGCACTTACAGGATTTACCGGCAGCCACGCCCAATATCTTTTACTGCCAACCGACAAGAAACAAGCGCCGAATGATCCCGACTTGGAGGCAATGGATGCCCTGCATGCATTTTACGATGCCAACAAGGCAGCCTTGAAACAGCAACGCAGCGAACGCGAAGCAGCTAATACGGTTCGCTTAGAGCAAGAACTGCTCCGACAAGAGGAGCCAAAACCCGACACCATCATCCATTTCTGGCCCATCAAGAGCCAAACACACCCCTCCACCTCTACGGAGGTGAAGCCGTGAAAAGTCTGCCTCTCACCGTTCTGGTGAGCCTGGGTTTGGCCACCAATTTTCTGTTCAGCCAAACGCCCACCAATCCCAACGAAAGTTTTACGATTTCAAATGAAGCCTCCACCGAAGCTTTCAGCATCTCGTGGTGGGGACGTTCAGAAAAAATCTACTATCTCCAGACATCCGAAAATTTGATCGATTGGGCTTATCTTCCTTTTCTGGAGGAAGGTGCCGACGAAACCCTCACTTGGGGGCTGGGCACAAACGCGGAACGCCAGTTCTTCCGCTTGATCATTAGGGATCATCCTGGCGGTGATCCCAAACTATTTGATGGCGATGGCGATTCCTACAGCGACTGGGAAGAGCTGCTAGCAGGCACTGATTTGCGCGACTACTACAACGGGATTCTCCCCACTTTGGAAATCATCGCAGGCGGTGGCCAATGGGGCAACGTTGGCGAGGTTCTGCCCATTCCTCTGTCGGTGCAGGTGTCATTTGGTCTGCAAAACGCTCCTGTTCAGTTTACCGTTCAGGGAGGCGGTGCCCTGCTTTCAGCCAATGGCACCAGCGACTGGAGTTCGACTCTCAACATCCGGTCTGCCATCGAATGGCCGACCGCAGCCATTGTGTATGTGAAGCTGCCCCAACAGGTGGGTGCAATAAGTTCTCTCCAGGCCAGCGTGACCGTCGCCGGACAAACCGTCCAAATTGCCACGTGGGCAGGAGTCTACGATCAGCAACTGGTTCCACCCACCAACCTTGTGGCCAAACCCATGGCCGCAGACCGCATTGATCTTACCTGGACGCTCACCCATCCCGAACTGCCCACCACCGTCGAGTCGAGCCTTGACCACGGTGCCACCTGGGAAATGCTCGAAGTGGTGCCCGCAGGGGTGTCAGCGCACAGTGTCACTGGCCTGGAAGAACACCGTCTGGTGAAGTTCCGCCTTAGAAGCGGAGGCACACTGCCATGAATCCCTCATCGATCAAAAACCTTTCCCTTGCATTGGGCGTCACCGGGTTCGCCCTCATGCTGGCCTGCAGTTTCGCCACCCAGACTTCACCGCCAAGTCCCGAAGCACAAGCCATCCCTGCTGACTACCTGGGCCGCAACGTGAAGGTCGAGTCAAACGTCATCCGCGCCGGAGCCGCCAGCAGTGTCGCGAAGCATTTTGTGACGACCAACAGCAACGGACAAACGATCACCACCTGGCGCAGGACCAGCAGCTGGGACCTTGGAGGCGATCCGCAAAGCAGTGAACCCGAATTGGTGGAAAGCTCGTCCATGCCCGGCTACCTGTCGATTCCCGGCATGATCTCCGTGGAAACCATCCAAGCCGGGGAATATTGGCAGACCGGCATTCAGGAAGTCGTGCCGCCCCCTGAGGGATCATCAGGTGAGCCCCAAAAAATGGCCGAAGCCATCATGGCCGAAAGCAACGACAGCAACCCCAATAACAAATCCAAACGCTGGTGGCTAACTTCACAATACCTGCGCCTGCGAAGCGACACCCCGCTTTCCATCGACATCAAAAGACATTTTTTGGTCAGGATATGGGGAACCAGTCTATACAATATTGGCCCTTCCAACATGACTCATTCGAGTTTTGAAGAGAACCAGATTGAAAGCTACAAGGCGCTCACCCTTACCCTTCCGGCGGGAGCATTGCTCGGTGAAGAGCAAGTCGTTCCCATTACTGGCTCTGGCGACTATGGGCGTTGGGCCGACATTCACACCATCGGCTTTGCCATACCCGATGTCCCCAGCAGCCGACCTCACGGCGAAGTCCTCGTCCTTCCACTGCCAGGCGGAGATCCCATGGAGGAACCCATTGAAGACAACCCCTCCGGCCCTACCCCGTCCTCTCCTCCGGCAAGCCCTCCCCCAGGCACCGATTTTACCGACCGGCAGCTTGCCCACGCCACCGAACTACGAGTCGCCAAACTGGAGAACTCCCTGCTTCCCCATCCAATTGACCCTGATGCGCCTCATGAAATTTGGCCTTCTCTTGATGAAGACTCCTTTCGCATTACCTTCACTGGTCTGAGAAGCGACAAGATACACTTCATTGAATTGGAAACCCGCAATGCCGATGGAACCGTGTGCGACGGCCCCAAAGAGATTCAACTACGCCCGCCATCGCCCGACAAGCCACATCTGAACTTCTGGGCTACTCCGTTGATGGTGCTGGTGTCCGACGACGAAGACAACCTGGCCCCCGTCGCAGTCCTGGCGAATGGCGTCACCCATCGCTATCCAGCAGGACATCCAGAGCGCCGCACCTACACCCACAAAGTCACTCTCGGGGGCAAAGTCGTGGTCAAAAGCCTGCGCACCGAAGGCAGCAGCGCGGTTCCTTTTGAAAACCTGGAACGCCAGGTGAAAATTCATGCTCGGTTCAACGCCAAAATCGGCATCCTCAGCGACGTGCATCCGAGTGTGGCAGCAGTGCGTCAAAAGGCTGAAGAAGAAGTCGTTGTTGCCAACGAACGCCTCGCACAGATTGGAGCCGTCTTGGACGTGGAATACATCGACATTCCCCTCTCCTCAACCGGCCTGTCATCGTCAAATTTCTTTCAATCGGAGTTGCCCAATGCCCCCAACACCAGCGAAAGCAGAATCGCTGCCACCATTCCTACCGTAAAAGCCAGCGACATTCATGTCTTTTATTGCAACCGACTCAAAAAGCCTACAAACGACGGCACCGACCGTGACATCAATGGTTATACCTTTCGGCCACCATCAGGCAAAGCCCACCGCGTCTTCATCAATTCAGTAAACCACACCATTTTTACCATGGTTCACGAAATCGTCCATACCGCCGAAAAGTATCGTGGTCACTATGTAGGTTCGACACCGAAAGAAGTAGATCGAGACTACGATGATCCAACAGCTCTCCCGTATAAACTCCAACACAATCTCATGAAAAGAGCAACGGATAACAACAAGCACCACAACTCCGGCAAACGCATTTTCAAAAAACAGGAAGAACAAATCTTCAAAAAAGCAACCCGATGAGATTCTATCGTTCACAATACCCCGGCGTATGGCTGAAGTGGGTAGCCATGTGTTTTACTTGCGCCTGCTTGATCAGCCAATCAACCGCGTTCACCCCGCCTGAACAAACGGAAAAACTCGATCCGACTCTTATTAACGAGGTTTACGGACTTGTTGTTGGTGGCACCCCCTATACTTCAGAAATGAGCGAGTTAGAAAAAAATCCGGACAAAGCATACGTCAAACAGGCCCTCGAAAAACTACGCCAGGAACAACGGCGCATCAAAGACGAAGACATTCGCACGCGGCCTGGGTTAAAACCTTACATTTATTCTTTTTTGAGGGACCACTACAAGCCGCCCGATCGCGGCAACGAGGACGCTATACGGATTCTTAAAGCACTTGCCCTACGCGATGACCTCGATGTGAAGGATGTCGAGGCGATAAAACAGGAGGTGATCAAAAACCTTGGAACGCCATTTGAGGCTTTTAAATTTCTTCCTGCTTACTTTCTGGAAGGAGCCGTCGTTGTGCTCGCCCGAGACTTTACCGAAGAAAACGAAGACTTGATCATTCGCGTCATGACGGACTACCCCTATTGGAATGCCAGTGTAGAGGCAGCACTTGTGTTGACAAATGCGGGAAGTGTGAAAGCATTACCTGCGATGGATAAATTCATCGAGCAATTGAAAGCCAAAAACGATGAATCTGGAGCGGACAACATCAAGCGACTCAAAGCACGCCTAGAAGCGAAAATCGCTGCAGGTCAGGCGCTGACCCCTGACAGTCGCCCGCGTCTCAATTTTTCTCCAACTGTGGCATCCACGCCAAAGCCATCCAAACCGGCAACACCTTCCCAAAGCAATGAATGGTTTATCTGGCTGGCGGCAGCAATCGCTGTGGGCGGATGCACTTGGCTGGTTTTTCGTAAGCTCCTAAAGTAGCCGAGACAGAGGAATGAGGCATTACAGTTTATGATGTCACGAACCCAAAATGCCGATGGGACCGTTTGCGACGGCCCCAAGGAGATTCAGCTACCCCCTCCACCGCCCGACAAGCCACATCTGAACTTCTGGGCAACCCCGTTGATGGTGCTGGTGTCCGTGCCGGGGGTCAGTCCGTGGGTCAGTCCGTCAGTCCGTGGGTCAGTCCGCGCATTGCAACATTTTTCATCTGATTTTTTCTATGACGCATCGGGTCACTACCTGTGATCTTTGTTGGGCACAGCATCTTGATGTGAAGGGGCCGGGGACAGTTCTCGAATCGACACGCCCCTCGAGAAGAGCCGCATTCCTTTTGCACGGAAGCTCTTCCACTAAATCACAAGTCTAACGCGCCACCCGCCTACTGCTCCACCAGCTCCACCCGGCGATTCTTGGCGCGGCCTTCTTCAGTTCCGTTCGTCGCCACCGGACAATACAATCCGGAACCATGCGAGGCCAGACGCGACGCCGCGATGCCATACTCACTGCCAAGGGCTTTCACAATATGCGCCGCACGACGTTTGCTCAAATCGACATTGTATTCCGCCGATCCCTCATTGTCGGTGTGACCCACCACATACAGCTTCAGCGAAGGATTGGTCTTCAACAACTTCGCCACTTCTGCCAATGATGGCTTTGATTCCTCCTTCAACTCATCCTTGTCGGTATCAAAGTTCAGTCCATACAACGCAATGTGACCGCTCTTGTCCAGCGTCGACTTCATCTCCTCCGCCTTTACAAACACCATCTTCTCCTCCATCACTGTCGGACTGATCACATCCAGTTGCACCAACGGCATTTTCTTCTTCAACACCCCGTCAAGACGCGTCGGAATGATGCCGTCCGCATAAGACGTTACAAACAGCACATAATAAGTCGGCTCCGCATCCTTCGTTTTGGCGATCATCAACCGCTCTTCGTTCTCATTGTATTCGAGGATCTGTCCCAACTGCATCTTCGATGCGTAGTCTCCATAAGTCGGACCCGTCCAGCCATCCTCGTCCTGCCCCGGCGCATACACGGTTTCCAATCCCAGCCGCTTGAACTCATCGCGATAGTTCACAAACACCTCCAAGGTCGTTCTTTCAGCATCCGGCACCAGATAAGTCCAGCGTTCCACATGCCCCTCCAGTTTTAATGCCGATTCCCCAAAAGGATTGCTTTTGCCAAAGCTGCGTTCCTTCCCTTGTGGAGCAAAATACTCATCATATTTTGGAGTTTGATGCGCGATCAACGTCGATCCCTCGTAGCGCTTCACGCCCTCAGGATCTTTGCCCTTGACCATGTCCGCCGCTGAAGCGGCCATCGCAAATGCCACCACACCAAAAGTAGCCACAACACACTGATTTACCGTTTTCATAGCTTTGAATTGAACTGACAAAGGACTCCAAAATGCGACGGCAAAAACACCGTCATATCACCTCCTTATTCCCCTTCACCAGCTCTTCGTGACCAAAAATCCGAAAATTTTTCTAATAGCTCACCAATCCGATCCGCCCTGCGCTTTCCAGATTTCAAAACACCGCACAAAACCCGGAGCAAAGTCTTCCGGCCTCGCTTTCACCCACGACTCCACCTGCTCTACACGGAAAAAACATCCCGTCCGAATTTCTTCCGGAGCAAACGTCATCGCCCCGCTGTGACGCGCCTCATGCAACTCCACAAACTCCCAGCCCGTGCGCTCCGAAGCCTCGATCTTCGCCACCTTGCGCGTTTCCGTCTCAATCCCGAGCTCTTCCTTCAACTCCCGCCGCACTGCCGATTCAAAGTCCTCTCCCGCATCCAGATGCCCCGCCGCGCTCGAGTCCCACGCCAGCGGATGTTTGTCCTTCAAATGCGACCGCTGCTGAAGCCACAAATCCCCATGCTTGTTCAACACAAACACATGGACCGCCCGATGTAACAAACCCTCGGCATGCACCCTCGCGCGCGGAGCCTGGCCAATCACCTCGTCCCGCTCATTCACCACATCAAACATCTCGTCCAGTCCCTGACCGCGATCCTCGCCGCTTCTCCCCTCATAAAATCGCGTCAGCTTCACCCAATCCACCAAAGACAACTCCTCCGCCCGCACACTCACATTTTTCCCCAGATGCTCCATCAAACTCCCCCAGCCGCCCGGCGCTTCGGGCAACAAATTCTTCAACTGCTTGCGCCTCTGCGAAAATCCCATCCTCACCAACCGGTCAAACAAACGCCGGTCATGCACCGCCAGTTCCCCCTCCGGACGCGGCGTCATGCGCACCACTGCCGAATCCACCCTCGGTCGCGGTTTGAACGATTCCGGCCCAACCACGCGCAAAACCTCCACGACCCAGTCATGCTGCACCAGCAGACTCAGCGCCCCATACTCATCGTCCTCCTGCCTCGCCGCCAGTCGCAAACACACTTCCTTTTGCAACATAAACACCGCCATCGACACCGGCGTCGGCGGCGTCATGAAGTGACGCAAAATCTCCCCACCCATCGAATACGGCAGATTCCCGATCAGCTTCACCGGTCCCTTTTCAAACAGTCCGCGCAAATCAAATTTCGAAGCATCCCCATGCCAAAGCTCCACCTTGGCATCAAAGGCAAACTGCGCCCGCAGCCGTGATGCCAGATCATTGTCCTTCTCAATCAACAACAACTTCTCCGGCCTGCCCGCCAGATACTGCGTCAAAGCTGCCTGACCCGGCCCCACCTCCACCACATACCCCGCGCCATCCGGCTCGATCTGGTCCGCAATCCAGCGCGAAACCTCCTCATCCTGGAGGAAGTTCTGACCCAGACTTTTCTTCGGTGCAAATGCCATCCCCATCCTTAAGGTAAAGCCACGCGCCACGCCAAGGGCATTTTTGTCCCACCCACGAAAACCCGGTGGCGCTTACTCCTTTTCCTCCTTCAAATCTGGCACCGGCAACCCCCTGCCGGTCTGCTTGGCTGCCTCCTCGGCCGTCATCAAAAACGGTTTCACCACCGTTCGTTTCGGCCATGCCACCGCCCTGTCATCCAGCCAATGCTGCAGCAACGTCCAGGCCACATCCACCAACGGCGGACGGTAGATGGTTGCCTCCAACTCCTCGCGCCTCACCCGCTCCATCCCCCCCTGCGATCCCGGCGCGCCATCCACTCCCATGACCAAAACCGCATCCCGCATTCCCGCCACCGTCAACGCCTTCGACGCCCCCACGGCCATCAAATCGTTTTGCGCAAACACCACGTCAAAGGTCTTTTGCAATCGAATCGCCTCATTGATCCGCAATCCTGCCGACTCCTCAATCCAATCGCCAGGCGCATCGTGCACCAGTTTGATCCCCGGCTCTTTTTGCAACGCTTCCGAAAAGCCTGCCGCCATTGACTCCGAAGCCATATCTTCTTCACCGCCACGCAATTGCACCACCCGGCCCCGCACTTCCATAAATCCTTCGTCTTTTGCCTTCTGACCTAACGCGCTCACCACAAAATCCCCTGCCAGACGTCCGATCAATTTTTCATCCGCCGCAATCTCCGCCGTGTAGGCGTCTCCAGGCAGATCCCCTCCAAAAACCACCACCTTCACCCCCTGCTGCTGCGCTCTTTGCAAGGCCTCCACCACCGCATCAGACAACAACGGAAACACCAACAACACATCCACCGACTCCGCCACTGCCTTGTCCAGCAATCCCGCCTGCAACAACGCGTCGCCACCTACATCCATCGCATTGAAATCCACTCCGGCACGGGAACGGATCAACCCCGCCAGCATCTGCACCTGATAGTTCCGAAAAGGCGTCACAAAACTATCCGTCACCATCAGAATCTTCGTGCGTCCTTCTGCACCTGTCCCCTCTCTGCCATCATCCTCAGCCCCGGCACCAGGATCGACTGGTCCACACCCTACCAAACCTAACACCAGCACCGCCACACACGCCGCCACCCGGGCAGGAGCAAAATTCATCAACTTCCATCGAAAAGGCATCCTCCAGTGCTATCACAACCCTCTCACCCCCGAAAGCTTCACGCTCATATTTTTCAAAAATTTCAAATTCTCCCCCAGTGTCACTTCAAGAAATTGCATACATCCACAAAAATTCATGAGATTTGCTAATTTGATGACTGTCTGCTTGAAGTTCTCCGAGAAACCCTGAATAGTTCAGAGCGTCCCTGGTCGATTCGGCGTTACTGGTTTTCGGGGGTTTATCCGTCGCGCCATGTTTTTGGCCAGGGGCGTATTTGTGTCGTCGTTTCGTGGGCGCGGCAGACTGGCGGCTCATCTATTCAATAGGGCCACTCTACAGCGCCGGGTCCCCGCCTTCGCCAATCGGCATCCCGTGTCAGAGACAAAAACGGTCCTTTGAATCGACTTAATAACTCATCCCGATTTATGACTAAAAAACAGCCCAAGGATAAAAAGCACCTGACGCCCGATCAACACGAAGAATTGCTCAGCACCCTGCGGACACGATTCGACAAGCACATGCACCGTCACCAATGTATTGAATGGGCACAGGTTCAGGCAAAGCTGGAAGCTCACCCCGAGAAATGGTGGTCGCTTCATCAAATGGAACAATCCGGCGGTGAACCCGATGTCGTCGGTCACGACCAAAAGTCCGACGAATACCTGTTTTTCGATTGTTCAACAGAAACCCCAAAAGGCCGGACCAGCGTTTGTTATGACCGCGAAGGTCTGGAATCGAGGAAAGAACACCGACCCAAAACCAGCGCCATCGACATGGCGACCGAAATGGGCATTGAGCTTTTGACCGAAGAACAATACCACGATTTGCAAAAACTCGGCGAGTTTGACATGAAAACCTCCAGTTGGGTGAAAACGCCAGCCGAATTGAGAAAACTCGGTGGGGCGTTGTTTGGTGACCGCCGCTTTGGCCGCGTTTTCATCTATCACAACGGAGCGCAATCGTATTATGGCGTTAGAGGCTTTAGGGGAGCCCTGTCAGTTTAACTCCAGTCGATGTCAACGAATAAAAATTTGCAATTCAGAACAGTTGCATGTAAGAACACCGCGCTCTTGCAGACAATGAGAATTGTTATCAAGTTCCTGGATAAAACCCCACAATTCGTCCAGTGACCGCTTAGAAAAACCATATTTTCTATATTGTTGTTGCGCTCGGCGCAATTTTTGCTAATTACATGCCCAATTATAGCGAATTTCCAGAATCTTTCAGATTATCGAAATTCTTTCGAAAAATCTCCATTCCGAAATGAAAAGTCTTCCGTTCTTCTCGTTGGTTACAACCATCCTAATCTTTTCAGTTTTGGAGTCGGATGCCCAAAGCCAGACCATTGCCCAAGACGATTTTTCGTCCAACACCCTCAGCGGGGGCTCAGGCTGGTCAAACTCCTGGAGCCATGGAACCGTGGTCAATGGAAGTCTTCTCTTCAATGGCAGTGGTTCTCAGACCACCACCAGAAATTTTAATGGTCTTTCCAATGTCTTCACTCCCCGCCCTGGCCAGAACGCCAATGGTGCCTTTGCGGGAACTTATTCCATTCAATTTGACATTGGATTCGAAATCAACACCGCCATCACCGGCAACTTTGGCTTCCGCATGTATCAAGGTCAAAGCAACCAGGGAACTTCACTTTTGGGAGTCTGGAAGAGCGATATCAACAACGGAAGCCTTACCTTCGGCACCTCAAATAACAACAACATCATTGTTCCTCAATCCTTGTTGAACGACCCCATGAACGGCAATCAGGCGTTTGACGTATGGAACATCGGGGCCGCAGCCAACAGCATCAGCAGGGGCATTGAATACGAGTTCACCTACTCCATCGACGTGCTTCATGGACAGAATCCCAACCAATACCGGGGCGACACCTACAATGTGCAGGTCGTTCGCTATGACAGCGGCATTGCCACCCACACCTACATCAGCGCAGACCTCGGCTGGCCTACCACCGGAGACCTCAACATTGGCAACAACCTCGACAACATCACTTTCCAGAACACCAACAACAAAACGAATGTGTTTATTGACGATTTGACGGTAACTTCTCCAGTTCCCGAACCGAGCTCCAGCCTTCTCGTTCTTCTCAGCCTGACTGGATTCGCTCTAATTCGTCGCAGACGATCCCCAAGATGATCGGGTTAGGACCTGCCACCCGGCTCTGGGCGACCTTAACGGTCGCCTTTTTTGTGTCACTGATTACCGTGACCATGGTTTTCCCTGTGTGGAAATATGGTTTCCTGCATTGGGAGGACTCTGCCTATGTGACAGAAAATCCGGTAGTTGCAGGTGGGCTCACGCTCACCTCCTTCAAAGCCGCCCTTACCACCGCTCCCGAAGCCAATTGGATGCCCTTCACCTGGCTGGCCATGGCCGCGCAAACCGACCTCGCCGGCCCGCCACCCCACGCCTTCCTCTTTCGCTTCACCTCCCTTATCTTGCACGCATTCGCCGGACTGCTGCTCTGGCTGCTTCTCGCCGGCCAAAGACCTGATTGGCGCTGGGCCGCCATCATCGCCACTGCCACCTTCCTCATCCATCCGCAACGCGTGGAAAGCGTCGCCTGGGTTTCGTCGCAAAAAGACCTCTGGGCCACTCTGTGGATTCTCGCCGCCGCTCTCTGTTATTCCCAAACCTGGACTGAGCGCCCCAACATTTCTACACCCAACGCAACCGTCCCCTGGCGCATCTTCGCGGGATTGTTCTTCGCCCTTTCCCTGCTCTCCAAACCTTCCGGAGTCAGCGCCCCATTGCTGATCTTGGTTGTCGAATCTGCGCGTGGCATCCCCTGGAAAACCGCCCTGAAACGCACCGTCCCTTTCTTCGGCCTTTCAATCGCCGTCGTGCTCATTTCATGGCGCATGAACACCACGCAGGAAATGCTCTTCGATCCCTCCTCCATCAGCCTGCTTGACCGAATGACCCGCGCCCTTGCCATCGTTTCGCATCACGTTGCGACGTTCCTCGCCCCCGCCTCCCTCGCCCCCGAACTGGTCCAACCAGTCCCTGCCTGGCCCTGGGTCACCGGGGGTATCGCAATCATCCTGGGCATTCTCGCCGCCCTGCTCACCCCCAAACTCCGCCCTGTTGCCCTGCCGCTGTTCTGCTGGCTCATCCTGCTGGTTCCCATCAGCGGCATCATCCCCTCGCCCATGGTTTTCACCTCCGACCGGATGCATCACCTTCCCTCCCTCGCCTTGTCGTTTGCCATCGCCGCGCTGTTCCACCAAATCACCACCATTTCGCGACATCCTTTCTCCACCGTCGTCGGCGTCGTTGTCTGCGCGGTGCCCATCGCGGTCTGGTCATCCCTTTCCCACAAACAAAGCTTCATTTGGAAAGACGATGAAACCCTCTTTCGCCACATCGTCACCCACTATCCCCACCACGCGCTTGCCCATGTGAACCTTGGCGTCCTCGCCCTCAGCAAAAACGACACCGCCACCGCCCGGCAGCAATTTATTCGTGCCGCCACCCAAGGTGACCGCCCCCTCTTCTCCGCGTGGAACAACCTGCTCATCCTGCAAATGAAGGAAAACGACTTCCAGTCCGCCGTCGCCACCGCACAAGGTCTCACCGTCGCCTTCCCCAAACGCGCCGAATCCTGGTATCTGCTCGGCTCCACCCATCGCGCCCATCAAGACCTCGAAGCCGCCTTGGAAGCTTTTCAGAAAGCCGACCTCCTCCGTCCCGACTCCCTCATGATCCTGAACGCCATGAGCCACTGCCTCACCCAACTCAACCGCGCCGAGGAAGCCGCCCAAATCCAGTCACGCATCCCCGCCCACCTGCGCCAATAGAACGTGGGCGAACAAGGTGCTTCCACCTTGGTTGAATGCAGGGTGTCGTTCCAATGACCCAATCAACAAGGCTCACGCCGTCGCGAGGATTGCCCTCCCAAATGCAAGTCCCGCGCTTTACTTCACCCCATCACTGGCTATCACTTTCCCCCTCCCTCTCGTGACCATTTCCCGCCGACACGAGACGCATGCCAGCTTTCACCATCCTAGATCAGCCGCCCAATGCCCCACGACTCCCCTAACGCAAACACCAACTGGCCCCTGGTCATCGGAATCCTCGGCGGCGGACAGCTCGCCCTGATGCTTGCCAGATCCGCGTCACAGCTGGGAATGCGCGTCCACGTGCTCGATCCCTCGCCCACCTGCCCGGCCAAAGGCGCGGCTGCCGAGCACACTTTAGGAAGCTGGTCCGATCCCGAAGCCCTTCTCGCTTTTGCACAAAAAGTCGATGTGATCACGGTCGAGAACGAGTTTGTGGAAGCCGACAAACTGGCCGCACTTGAGCGGCAGGGACACACCGTATTGCCCTCGTCGGAAACCATGCGGCTTGTGCAGGACAAACTGGTGCAAAAACAAATGCTGGGCAGATTCGGCATTCCCGTCGTGGATTTCATGCCGGTGGCTGACGAAGACGAACTGCAAACTGCCGTTTCCACTTTTGGTTTTCCTTTCGTCCTGAAAAAACGCACCCTGGGATATGATGGCACCGGCAACTTCACCGTCAGTGAGCCTGCCGATCTGCAGGCAGGAGTGAACAAGCTTGGAGGATTCGCGGCGGGTTTGTATGCCGAAAAATGGTGTCCGTTCACCATGGAACTGGCCGTCATCGTCACCCGGAACACCACGGGCACCACCGCCATCTATCCCGTGGTGGAATCCCGTCAACACAACCATGTTTGCAGCAGCGTTCTCGTTCCGGCCGCCATCACGCCGGAGCAGGCCAACGCCGCCTACAAGATGGCCGTCGGAGCCGTCGAAGCCGTCAACGGCGTCGGCAGTTTCGGCATCGAACTGTTCATGCTCGAAGATGGCACCCTGCGTTTGAATGAGATGGCACCGCGCGTTCATAATTCAGGACATTACACGCTGGAAGCCTGCGATTGCTCCCAGTTCGAAAACCACCTCCGCGCCGTCTGTGGTCTCCCTCTTGGAAGCGTCGCCTTGCGAAGCGGCGCTGCGATGGTCAACATCCTCGCGGAGAAGTCCGGCAAAGGTTCTCCCGTCGGCCTGGCAGACGCCATGGCGGTTCCAGGTGCCTGCCTCCACTTCTATGGAAAACTGCGCGCCGAACCCCGCCGGAAAATGGGCCATGTCACTGCCTTGGGCGAAACACCTCTTGCGGCACTCGCCACCGCAGAACTTGCCGCCGGGCACATTCGATTCGAAGACTGAACTGATATCATGAAAGAAGACACCAGCCCCGTCATTGGCATCATCATGGGAAGCGACTCCGATTGGCCGACCATGCGCGCCGCCGCAGAAATTTGTCGTGAGTTTGGCGTGTCATTTGAAGCACGTGTCGTCTCTGCTCACCGCACCCCCGACGACATGACCACCTATGCACAAACCGCGATGGAGCGAGGCTTAAAAGTCATCATCGCCGGAGCTGGAGGCGCCGCTCACCTGCCAGGAATGGCCGCCAGCCACACCGTGCTTCCCGTCATTGGGGTGCCCGTCACGTCCAAGGCGCTCAACGGGGTCGATTCCCTGTTGTCGATCGTGCAAATGCCGGCCGGCATCCCCGTGGCCACCGTTGCCATCGGCAATGCACGCAACGCCGGCCTCCTCGCTCTGCAAATCCTCGCCATCTCCGATGCGTCCATCAGCGAGAAGTTGCTCGCCTTTCGCAGGCGCATCGCCGCCGAGTCACGGTCCAAAGTTGTCACCCTCGAATAAATCAGTCGGCATATTCCCCTGGCTCGAAGGTGCGCAGCAAGTTGACGGCGTCTTCCTGCTCGCATGAGAATAAACTCCAAGAGGCATTCTGCCCACCTCAACCCTCGCTCCCTGAATCTTTAGATAGCCGTCCATTGGCGGCCACGGCAGCTACTCCTCGCCTTCGTAATATTCGACTGATTCACCGAGCTCGCCAAACATCACCCGAGAAGGCTTCAAAAAATACTTTTTGCTCGCCGGATACCGAATCATGTCCGCCGCCGGATTGTCCGCAATCACCAGCATCACCAGATCTTCGTTTCCCTGATTGATGACTTGGTGCGCCACGCCCGGTGTCTGCATCAAATAGTCGCCCACGCCAATCTCCATCTCGCCATCCGAAGTCCGCACCAATCCTTTGCCGGACTTCACCAAATAAAACTCCCACTGTTTGCTATGCACATGCAGCGGCCAGTTGGTCTTGCCCGCCGGAATGCGCACCTCACTCACATCAAATGGATGACCACCCCGCTCCAACCCGCAATCCTTTTTCCCGCCGATGGCCAGCGAAAGATGCTTCTGCATAACGTGAAACTTTCCGCCGGGGGATGCCCGCTCTTCCTGTGGAGTCTGATCGAGATTTTGTTTTTCCATATTTATTCGGGTTAAAGGCCGGATCATAGACGAATTCATCGATTTGCCCAACACAATCACCGACTCTCATCCGATCGCCTGTTGCCTCAAAAGTTTTGACACCGGGGGCGGGGTGGATGGGCGGAGGAAAAAAGGTCGTTGACTCAAAAAGGATGACACCGGCAACCCATACCCATGCCGATGAGTCAAAAAGTCCGAGAAGAAATGCTGCCGCGCCTAC